>JAGVNQ010000265.1 GCA_020053195.1 Sideroxydans sp. | reverse complement strand
TCCGGCGCAGGCCGGAATCCAGCAAAAACAAATACTCCGCGAAGCGGACAAAACCAAAATGTTGTCCCGCTTGCGCGGGGATTATTTATCAACTGGATTCCGGCCTGCGCCGGAATGACGAATTTGAAAAATTGGCTTTGAAACTCAAGCCGGAATAGGCGGCGACCCGGCAGACAACGTCAGCACTTCAAAGCCGCTCTCGGTTACCAGAATCGTGTGTTCCCATTGCGCCGACAAACTGTGATCCTTGGTCACCACCGTCCAGCCGTCGCCCAGTTGTTTGGTGCCCGCTTTGCCCGCGTTAATCATCGGCTCGATGGTGAATATCATGCCCGCTTCCAGCTTGGGGCCGGTTTTGGCTTTGCCGTAATGCAACACCTGCGGCTCTTCGTGGAAATTTCTGCCGATGCCGTGCCCGCAAAATTCGCGCACCACACCGTAGCCCAATGGTTCCACGTAAGACTGGATGGCGTAACCGATGTCGCCCAGATACGAACCCGGCTTCACCGTGCGGATGCCGCGCCACATGGCGACATAAGATGCTTCGCACAAACGCTTGGCTTGGATCGACGGCTCGCCCACATAAAACATGCGGCTGGTGTCGCCGTGAAAACCGTCCTTGATCGTGGTGATGTCCAGATTCACGATGTCGCCGTTCTTCAACTTCTTGTCGCCCGGAATGCCGTGGCACACCTGATGATTGATCGAAGTGCAAATGGATTTTGGATACGGCGAATGCGAACCGTTCGAGGTGTAATTCAGCGGCGCGGGAATGCAGCCCTGCACATCCACCATATAGTCGTGGCACAACTTGTCCAACTCCTCGGTAGTGACACCGACTTTGACAAACGGCGTGACGTAATCCAGCACCTCACCGGCCAACCGACCGGCGACGCGCATCTTCTCGATTTCCTGCGGGGATTTAATGCTGATAGACATGATGTGAATGGGTATTTGGAACGGGTGCGAGGATAGAGGATAGAGCGAGGTTGCACAACCCGCGCGCACCTGAAAGATGATCCTTCATACTCCGTCCACCATTTTCAATAACAATACCTCATGGGAACGCGCGTCAATGGGCGATCTGTATCATGCAGTTGATGGGGATGCTCGTATTTGTTGGCTTGCGGGCAAGGTGATATTTTGAAATCGGCCTTAAAGCTAAGCAGGGTCGCAACGATTATCGCGGCAGGTCCATATATTCTTGAGCGTGGCTTGTTTGAAATTATTACCTGAGGAGTATGGGTGTGAAACAAATCCTAATGGTAATTTTGTGCAGCTTGTTATTTATTGCTCTTTCGACATCGGCGGCGACGAAACAGTCACCCCAAACGCCAGATAATGCACCCGCCGCATCGGTGTTTGCTACCGACATTAACTTGCAGCAAACGCTAGAGTTCTTCAGGGATCGTCTCGGCTCGCAAAATATCCTTGCGCTTCTCCACGAAGTTGGTATTTCAAAAAAGCAAAGTAGGGTGGGCACGCTTTTGTGCCCACGCGGAATAAAGAATCATTAAACTGCCGATGTTTCCGAAGGTGGGCGAGGCGGATGTGGGGCGGGTGGTGAGGGCAGTGTTGGGTTGAAGCGTTTTTTGGAATTTCATTTATCAATAAAAACTTAGGAGGCATCATGAATAAATCGTTTGTCGCAGTTGTTGCTATTGTGATGTTGAATATTGCTGTTCCGGCTAGTGCGGAAGAAGATGCCCGGCTGGCCGAGGCGCGCAAGGTGGCCACTTCTCTGCCGCCCAAGCTGGTCGGGGCGTTGCAGGAAGAGATCAAGAAATCGGGGTTCGATGGTGCAATTCCCGTGTGCCGCGATATGGCTCCAAAAATGGCGGGCGAACTTGCGCAACAGACCGGCTGGAAGATCAAGCGCGTCAGCCTCAAGACGCGCAATGAAACACGAGCCACTCCCGATGCTTGGGAAAAGGTCGCGTTGGAAGATTTCGACAAACGTGCCGCCGCTGGTGAGTCTCCCGCCCAATTGGAAAAAGGCGAAGTCGTAAACAACGAATACCGTTATGTCAAAGCCTTGCCGGTGCAGCAGCTTTGCCTGAATTGTCACGGCACTCCCGATAATACAGCGGATGCCGTCAAACAAGTGCTGGCCGAACACTACCCCAACGACCGCGCAACAGGTTACAGTCTGGGTCAAATCCGGGGTGTCATCAGCGTGCGCAAGCCGCTGTAACCCCGCACCCGGCGTAGAGCGCATAACGCTCTACGCCGGGCAGTTCATTTCTTGGGTGATAATTCAGTAACCCCCACGCCTCCGAAACGCGCGCCAATAGGCGATCTTCATCGTGCGAATGACGTAGGTGCCCTATCCATGCGCTTCTCCACGAGGTTGGTATTTCAAAAAGTTCATTCACGGGTATATTTGTGTCTGACAATCAAATGATGAGCATTAAAACCCCGCATTTCGTTATCCCGCCCGTCTGCGCTAAAATGCCGCCCCTATGAATACACCTCAACTTTCCGTCGTTATTCCCGTCTATAACGAAGAGCAAGGGCTACAGTCCTTGTTCGACCGTTTGTATCCCGCACTGGACAAGCTGGCTATCCCTTACGAGATCGTGTTCGTCAACGATGGCAGCAAAGATCAGTCCGCCGCCATCTTGCGCGAGCAGTTCCAGAAGCGTCCCGATGTGACGCGCGTGGTGCTGTTCAATGGCAATTTCGGCCAGCACATGGCGATCATGGCGGGCTTTGAACAATGTCGCGGGCAGCGCATCGTGACGCTGGATGCGGACTTGCAGAATCCGCCGGAAGACACGCATTTGCTGCTGGCGAAGATGGACGAGGGGCACGATTACGTCGGCTCCATCCGCCGCCAGCGCAACGACAGTATGTGGCGGCATGTCGCGTCGCGCGCGATGAACGGTCTGCGCGAAAAAATTACACGCATCAAGATGACCGACCAGGGCTGCATGTTCCGCGCCTACGACCGCGCTATCATTGACGCGATCAATTCCTGCCATGAAGTGAACACCTTCATCCCGGCGCTGGCCTACAGCTTTGCGCGCAATCCAGCCGAAGTGGTGGTGGGGCACGAGGAGCGCGCGGCGGGCGAATCCAAATATTCGATGTACAGCCTGATCCGCCTCAACTTCGATTTGATGACCAGCTTCTCGCTAGTGCCGTTGCAGATGTTCTCCATGATGGGCATGCTGATCTCGGTGTTCTCGGCGTTTTTCTTCGTGTTCCTTGTGGTGCGCCGTTTGATTATCGGGCCGGAAGCGGAAGGGCTGTTCACCTTGTTCGCGCTGATGTTTTTCCTGATCGGTATCGCGCTGTTCGGCATCGGTCTGCTGGGCGAATACATCGGTCGCATCTACCAGCAAGTGCGCCACAGGCCGCGCTATTTGGTGGAAGCAGTATTGGAAAAACGCGATGAGTAGCGCCGTCGTTTTTGCTTATCACAACGTCGGCTTTCGTTGCTTGTCGGTGCTGCTGGCGCACGGCGTGGATGTCAAATTGGTGGTCACCCACCGCGATAACCCGAAAGAAACCATCTGGTTCGAGAGTGTGCAAAAGCTGGCGGAGTTGCACGGTATTCCCACTATCACGCCGGAAAATCCGAACGTGGCGGAAGTGGTGGAACAAATTGCCGCATTGCGGCCGGATTTCTATTTTTCGTTCTACTACCGCGAGATGCTGAAAGCGCCGCTGCTGGCTATCCCGGCGCACGGCGCGCTGAATATGCACGGCTCGTTGCTGCCGAAATACCGGGGACGTGTGCCGGTGAATTGGGCGATAATCCGCGACGAAAAAGAAACCGGTGCGACGCTGCATTACATGACGGAAAAGCCGGACAACGGCGACATCGTGGCGCAACAGGCCGTGCCGATTTTGCCCAACGACACCGCGCATGACGTGTTCCAGAAAGTGACGGTGGCGGCGGAGATGGCGCTGAATAAGGTGCTGCCCGCGCTGCTGGCAGGCAAGGCGCAGGCAGTGAAGCAGGACTTGTCGCTGGGCGCGTATTTCGGCGGACGCAAAGCGGAAGACGGCATCATCAACTGGGCACAGTCGGCGTTGGAAATCCACAATCTGGTGCGCGCCGTTGCGCCGCCTTATCCCGGTGCGATGACGCAAGTGATGGGCAAAACTATGCGTATCTTGCAAACGCTGGTGGCAGCGGAAAAAGGAAATGGCTCACCCGCTTTTTATGTGAAAGATGTAATAGCGTATGCGACTTGCGGCAGCGGCGTGTTGCGCGTGGTGCGCTTCGAGCTGGATGGAAAAGAAATGAACGCGGCGGAGTTTGCGGCGTTGTACGGCACGGAAAAATTTGAGTTCAATTGTTAAGGAAATAAAAATGAAAAAAGTTCTGATTCTGGGTGTCAACGGTTTCATCGGTCACCATTTGTCCAACCGCATTCTGGCCACCACCGACTGGGAAGTCTATGGCATGGACATGAGCAGCGACCGCATCACCGACCTGATCGGCCAGCCGCGTTTCCACTTCTTTGAAGGCGACATCACCATCAACAAAGAGTGGGTCGAGTATCACGTGAAAAAATGCGATGTGATCCTGCCGCTGGTAGCCATTGCCACACCGGCCACTTACGTCAAGCAGCCGCTGCGCGTGTTCGAGCTGGACTTTGAAGCCAACCTGCCCATCGTGCGCGCCTGCGTCAAGTACAACAAACATCTGGTGTTCCCTTCGACTTCCGAAGTGTACGGCATGTGCCACGACGAAGAATTCGACCCGGAGAATTCCGAGCTGATCTGCGGTCCGATCAACAAACCGCGCTGGATTTATTCCAACTCCAAACAATTGATGGATCGCGTGATCTGGGGTTACGGCATGCAGGACAATTTGAATTTCACCCTGTTCCGTCCGTTCAACTGGATCGGTGCCGGACTGGATTCGATCAACACACCGAAAGAAGGCAGCTCGCGCGTGGTGACCCAGTTCCTCGGCCACATCATTCGCGGCAACAACATCAGCCTGGTGGATGGCGGACACCAGAAACGCGCGTTCACCTACATCGACGACGGCATCGACGCGCTGATGAAAATCATCGACAACAAAAACGGCATCGCCACCGGCAAAATTTACAACATTGGCAACCCGACCAACAACTTCGCCATCCGCGATCTGGCCGACATGATGTTGAAGCTGGCGAACGAGTATCCCGAATACCGCGACTCCGCCAAAAACGTGAAGATCGTCGAAACCACTTCCGCTGCGTATTACGGCAAAGGTTATCAAGACGTGCAAAATCGCGTGCCGAAAATCACCAACACCTGCGAAGAACTGGGCTGGGCACCGACCACCACCATGGCCGACACTCTGCGCAAGATATTCGATGCGTACCGCAACCAGATCGCCGAAGCGCGCGGGCTGGTGGACTAAAGCTGGATTGTAGGTCGGGTTTCAACCCGACATGTCGGGCTAAAGCCCGACCTACACTTTGCTTTTACATTCCGCATCCTGCATGAAACAAATCGCCCTCAAAATCGACGTTGACACCTATCGCGGTACGCGCGAAGGCGTGCCGCGTTTGGTGGAAACGCTGAAGCGCCACAAGGCGCAGGCGACTTTCTTTTTTTCTCTCGGTAGCGACCACACAGGCCGCGCCATCAAGCGCGTGTTCCGTCCCGGCTTCATGAAAAAAGTTTCGCGTACGTCGGTGCTGGAACATTACGGCCTCAAGACTTTGCTCTACGGCACGCTGCTGCCCGCGCCCGACATCGGGCGCAATTGCGCGGACATCATGCGCAACGTGCGCGACGAAGGTTTTGAAGTCGGCATCCATTGTTACGACCATATCCGCTGGCAGGATCACGTGGCGGGCAAGGATGCGGCGTGGACCAAACGCGAGATGCAGCGCGCGGTGGATCGCTTCGTGGAAATTTTTGGCGTGCCGCCCAAAGCCCATGCGGCGGCGGGCTGGCAGACCAACCGCTATGCCCTGCGTCAGACTCAGCATCTGGGTTTTGAATACAGCGCCGATACGCGCGGCACGCAACCGTTTATCCCGACCTGGGATGCCGAAGTTGTCGCTTGCCCGCAACTGCCCACCACCTTGCCCACGCTGGACGAACTGATAGGCCGCGACGGCATCACCGTCGAAAACGTGGCGCAACATCTGCTGCAAATGACCGCACAGGAAAGCGCCAGCGGACACGTCTATACCTTGCATGCCGAACTCGAAGGCCAGAAGTGGATGCCGATTTTCGAGCAACTGCTGCAAGGCTGGAGCGAGCAGGGTTACGAAATGGTCTCCATGCGCCAATATCTGCACGGGTTCAAACTCGCCGATCTGCCGATCAACGAAGTCAAGTTCGGCACGGTGGAAGGTCGCAGCGGCACGCTGGCGGTGCAAGCCTGAAGTAATCCTATGTAGGTCGGGCTTTAGCCCGACTGTCGGGTTGCACCCAAAGGGCACGAGAACCCCTACGGGGAAACCCGACCTACAATCCTGGTTCATCGCGGCAGCTTTTTCCTTAGTGCAACTGGTCTTTCAAGGACATTGCGCAAGCCCGCCGATGCGGTTAATGTTCTACCGCTAGATCGGAAGAAACATCCTGCAGTATTCAAATGCAAGGGGTTGGCAGCGATGGAAAACAAACTCGGTTTGCCGCTTCACCTGCCCTACCGTTTGACGGTGTATGGGGAGATTTCATGAACGACCCGTCAGATCAGCTTCGTGTTGAGTTGGAATCGGCGCAACGCACCGTTGCGGAATTGCGTGCGCAACTCAAGGCGCAACAAGACGGGCGGCAACCGACCCCGCCTGAGCGGGAAAACACGCTCAAAGAAATCGAGCAAGCGCATCAGCAATGGATGACAGCGCTGGATGCCATCGAGAACCCCATCTTTCTGCACGACAAAGAATTCCGCATCCTGCGCGCCAACCGCGCGTATCAGCAACGCGCCGGCATTCCCTATCAAGAGCTTATCGGTCGTCCTTATTACGAGATTTTCCCCAAGCTGGACGGGCCGTTGCCGGGTTGTATGCATGCCATGGTTAATGGCGAATGGGCGGTGGACGAGTTCGTCCAAGGCGACACGATCTACAGTGGTCGCTCCAGCCCGGTGTATGGCGAGCGGGGCGAATACCTGCTGAGTGTTCACAGTCTGGAGGACGTGACCCAACGTAAGCAGGTCGAAAAAAAGCTGCGCGAAAGTGAGGCATTCACTAAGTCGGTTCTCGATAATCTCCCTATCGGTATTGCCGTCAACTCGGTCTCACCGGCGGTCGCTTTCAATTACATGAATGACAATTTTGCCCGTATTTACCGGGTGAGCCCGGAAAAGCTGGCCGATCCTGACGCATTTTGGGAAGCCGTTTACGAGGATGCGAAATACCGGGAACAAATCAGAAGCCGGGTATTGAGTGATTGTGCCAGTGGCGAAGCGGACCGAATGCATTGGGAGGATGTTCCACTCACCCGCCATGGTGAAGAAACAACTTACATATCCGCCAGCAACATACCGTTGCCGGACAAACAGCTGATGATTTCAATGGTTTGGGATGTCACCGAGCGCAAGCGCGCGGAACTGGCGCTGCTCTCCACCAACAACCTGCTGCAGTCGGTGATCGAAAACGCGCCCGTGCGCATTTTCTGGAAAGACAGCGAATTGCGTTATTTGGGGTGCAATACCGCTTTCGCCCACGATGCCGGATTGGAAAAGCCGGAAGAATTGATCGGCAAAGACGACTATCAGATGAGCTGGCGCGAACAGGCCGATCTCTATCGGGCTGACGACTCGCGGGTGATGGAGTCGGACACACCCAAGCTCGGCTTTGAAGAGCCGCAATCAACCCCGGATGGTCGCGTAATCTGGTTGCGGACATCCAAAGTGCCCATGCACGATGTTTCCGGGAAAGTGAATGCCGTACTGGGTCTCTACGATGACATCACCGCATGGAAACATTCAGAGCTGAATCTGCGCGAAAGCGAGCAACGATTCCGTTCACTATTCGAGACCATGCTCAACGGCTTCGCCTATTGCCGCATGCTTTACGAAAACGGCCAGCCCATTGACTTTATTTATCTGGATGTTAACGCGGCGTTCGAACAGCAGACCGGGTTGAAAGACGTGGTGGGCAAACGCGTGAGCGAAGTGATACCGGGTATACGCCAAGCCGACCCGCAATTGTTCGAGCGTTACGGCAGAGTGGCGGCGGGGGGCGCGCCGGAGCAGTTCGAGATTTATGTCGAAGCGCTGAAGATGTGGTTCTTTATTTCGGTGTATAGCCCGCAGCCGCAACATTTTGTGGCGGTGTTCGATGTCATCACCGAGCGCAAGCAAGCCGAGGAGGCGCTGAAGAACGAAGCGTTGCGTCGTCGCATTCTCATGGGGGCTTCCCGCGATGGCATCGCCGTCATCAACCAACAACACCAAGTGGTGGAAGCCAACGCGCGCTTTGCGAAAATGCTGGGTTATACGGTTGGAGAAGTGATCGGGTTGCATACTTGGGATTTTGAAGCTGCGATGAGCGAAGCGGAAGTCCGCGCAAAATTCGCCGATCTTTCCACCGCCAACGCGACCATAGAAACCCGCCACCGCCGCAAAGACGGTTCGGTATTCGATGTGGAGGTCAGCATCAGCGGCACGCTGGTAGGCGGTGAGCCCATGGTGTTCACGGTCAGCCGCGACATCACCGGGCGCAAACAGCAAGAGCTCGCCATGCAGCGCGCCAACCGCGCGCTGCTGACCATCAGCGCGGGCAACCAGACGCTGATCCATGCCGAGGACGAGCAGCAGATGTTGAATGAGATGTGCGATGTCGCCGTGCATGTCGGCGGCTACCGCACGGCGTGGATCGGTTATGCGCATGATGATGCCACCAAGTCGATAGAGCAAATGGCGCAAGCCGGTGCGGGGCAGGGCTGCCCGGATTTGTCGCCGCTGAGTTGGGACGAGAGCAAGCCAGAATCCTGTCCCGCCGCGCGCGCCATCATTGGCGGCGAAACACGGGTGGTGTCGGATATTTTGTCCGACCCTTCCGCCGTTTCCTGGCGCGAACGCGCCATCCAGTACGGTTACGCCTCGTGTATCGCCTTGCCGCTGCTGGACGGCAAACGCGCGTTCGGTGCGCTGGTGCTGTTCGACGACAAGGTGAACATATTCGACGCGGACGAAGTGAGTTTGCTGGAAGAAATGGCGGGCGACCTCGCCTTCGGCATTCTCACCTTGCGCGTCAAGAAATCGCACAGCGAACACGAGCAGCGCCTGCAATTGAACATGCTGCAAACCGTGAAAGCCATCGCCGGAATCGTCGAAATGCGCGATCCTTACACCTCCGGCCACCAGGCGCGGGTGGCCGAACTGGCGCGCGCCATCGCACGCCGGATGGCGCTGCCGGAAGATCAGGTGCAAGCCATCCATCTGGCCGGGTTGTTGCACGACTTGGGCAAGATCAGCATTCCGGCGGAGATATTGAGCAAGCCGGGGCGGCTGAGCGAAGTCGAGTACAGTCTGATAAAAATGCACCCGCAATCCGGCTACGATATTTTAAAAGGTATCGACTTCTCGTGGCCGATTGAGCAGATGGTGTTGCAGCACCACGAGCGCATGGACGGTTCCGGTTATCCGCAGGGTTTGAAGGGCGAGCAGATATTGCTCGGCGCGCGTATCCTGAGCGTGGCCGATGTGGTCGAAGCGATGTCCTCGCACCGTCCTTACCGTCCGGGCTTGGGTGTCAGTGCGGCGCTGGAAGAAATCACCCGCACGCGCGGCACGTTTTACGATGGGCAAGTGGTGGATGCTTGCGTGGCATTATTCAAGGAGCAAAATTATGTCATCCCCCAATAACACTCTGCCATGGCGGCTGCAATGGAGCGACGATTTGAGCGTATCCATCCCGGAGATTGATGCCGAGCACCAGCATTTCATCCTGCTCGTCAACGCGCTGAATGAAGCCATCCTCATGCGCTTAGCGGTGGAGGAAATCCAAAAACTGATGAAGGCCATTCTGGAAGACGCGGACAAACACTTCGCCCACGAAGAAGCGCTGTTCCGGGAATGGGGCTACCCCGAAGCGGAGCAGCACGCGCAAAGACATGCACAGGTGTTGCAGGCGTTGCACAAAATCATGCACGGCTTCGAGCATAACAGCGTGGAGTACGAATGGATCGAAGCCGGGTTACAAGTGAAACAGGCGTTGATCGAACATCTGCTGGCCGAAGACATGAAGTACCGCGACTACGTTCGTGCGAAAGATAAATGATCTTGCAGGGGCGAATTCGTTCGCCCGTTTTTTTAAAATTTTGGGCAAAAAATTCGTTCCAATACATCAAACCTTGTGAAGAAGCGCGCCAATAGGCGATCTACGTGATATGGTTGATGGAGATACCCGTATTTACTGCCTTGCGGGCAAGGTGTGGTATAAATTTTCTTCAATTACCCTGCCGACAACTTCGTGCAGCTTGGCTTGCAAACAATCCAGCTCAATCACGTCCGGTGTGGAGCGCAGCCAAGTAAGTTGGCGCTTCGCCAATTGGCGCGTGGCAGCGAGGCCTTTCTCGTGCAACTCCGCCGCACTGATTTCCCCTTCCATAAATTCCCACGCCTGACGGTAACCGACACAGCGCATGGAAGTCATGTCGCGGTGCAACGGATATTTTTCGCGCAGGCCGCGCAACTCTTCCACCAATCCTTGTTGCAGCATTTCTTCAAAGCGTACTGCGATGCGCTGATGCAGCGCGGCGCGGTCGGAGGGGACGAGGGCGATGGAGAGAATCCGATATGGCAGATCATCGGACACCCTCTCCCCCAGCCCCTCTCCCGCAAGCGGGAGAGGGTGGCCGCAGGCCGGGAGAGGGTTTGGGGGGGGCGGTGATTTTCTGATGAGCTCCGACATTGGCTGTCCACTCAGCAAAAAAATTTCCATCGCGCGCTGCACGCGCTGCGTGTCGGTGGGATGTAATCGCGCGGCGGTTTCGGCATCAACTGCGGCCAACTTGGCGTGCAAATGTTCGATGCCATATTGCGCGATCTCTGCATCCAGTTGCGCGCGCAACGCGGCATCGGCTTGCGGTAGCGGACTCAAACCTTCGCGCAGCGCTTTGAAATACAACATCGTGCCGCCGACCAGCAACGGAATCTTGCCGCGCGCCGTGATGTCCGCCATCAGGCGCAGCGCGTCGTGGCGGAAGGCGGCGGCGGAATAGGCTTCGGTGGGATTGATGATGTCGATCAGATGATGCGGAGCGCGTGCCAAGGTGGCGGCATCCGGCTTGGCCGTGCCGATGTCCATGTCGCGGAACACCAGCGCGGAATCGACGCTGATGAGTTCCACCGGAAAGTGCTGCACCAGTTCCACCGCCACCCCGGTTTTGCCGGAAGCGGTGGGGCCCATGAGGAAGATAGCGGGGGGAAAGGAAGTCATCAACTTCTTCACCACAGAGACACAGAGACACAGAGAACATCAAGAGGTGACATCTTGTGGTGTCGCAATCCCTCGCAAACAAACTGAATCTCGCTCTTGTTTTTCTCTGTGTCTCTGTGTCTCTGTGGTGGGATTGTTTTGCTTCGTTTCATATCAGTTCCTCATCCCGCGTCTCGTGAACCAGCAGCGCAGCCACCACGCTGATCGCCGCCGCCACGGAAATATACCCGCCCACCCAACTCAGCCCGCCGTGTTCCACCAGCCGCTGCGCGATGTAAGGCGCGAGCGATGCGCCGAGGATGCCGCCCAAGTTGTAGGCCGTGCCCGCGCCGGTGTAGCGCACCGAAGTGGGAAACAGTTCCGGCAGCAATGCGCCCATAGGCGCAAAAGTCGCGCCCATCAAAAACAATTCGAGGCTGAGGAAAATCGTGATGAGCAAGGGCGAGCCGCTGCCCAACATTGGCTGCATCAAAAAGCCAGACAACAACGCCGCGCAGCCCGCGATCAGCAACACTGGACGGCGGCCAAAGCGGTCGCCCGCCATGGCTGCCAGCGGCGTGGCCAGCGCCATGAAGATCACCGCCACGCACAACATCCCGAGGAATTGCGGGCGCGCAATGCCGAGCTTGCTCACGCCGTAACTCAACGAAAACACCGTGGTGATGTAGAACAGCGCGTAACACACCACCATCAGCAACGCGCCGAGAATCAACGGTTTGGTGTGGTGGGTGAAGAGTTCAGCCAACGGCAGCTTCACTGGTTTGTGTGTTTTTATGGCTTGGGCAAATACCGGCGTTTCCGCCAACTTCAGCCGCACATACAGCCCGACCACCACCAGCACCGCACTGGCAAGGAACGGAATGCGCCAGCCCCACGCGCGAAATTCTGCATCGTCCAGCCCGTTCGCCAGCAACAGAAAACTACCCACCGCAAACAGAAAACCGACAGGCGGCCCCAACTGCGGAAACATACCGAACCAGCCGCGCTTCCCCTTGGGTGCATATTCCGCCGCCAGCAACGCCGCCCCGCCCCATTCGCCGCCGAGGCCGATGCCTTGCCCGAAACGCAGCAGACACAGCAGCAACGGCGCAGTCCAGCCGACCATCTCGTAACTCGGCAACACGCCGATCAAGGTAGTGGAAACACCCATCACCAACAGCGAAGCCACCAGCGTCGTCTTGCGTCCGATGCGGTCGCCGAAATGCCCGAACAGCAACGCGCCAAACGGACGCGCGATGAACGCAATGCCGAAAGTCAAAAACGCATTCAACGCCTGCACCGCCGGATCGCTGTTGGGAAAAAATACCGGCCCGATCACCATCGCCACCGCGAGACCGTAGATGTAGAAATCGTAGAACTCGATGGCCGTGCCGATGAAGGATGCGAAGGCGATGCGGGTGGTGGAGAAATTCATTGTTTGGGCGAAATCCAGTAGCGTAGTTGGCTGTCTCTATCTGGCAGTTGATGGTTTTACGTCGAATCTTTCGATAAACCAGAAAAAAATAACTAGAAATATAAAAAGCCACATACCAAAGCCGAAATATCTATCCCGATGATTTTTGTAGGCTCTCATAAACCATTGATGCATCTGCTCCTGGGAAACGACAATCCTCCCATCTTGTTCCAAGGAGTTAAGCGCTTTGTAGCAATACCACAACCGTGTTGGCATGCAGAAGTAAGTGGCACGTGCTTGCTTATGTGGGTCAACACCTTCTCTAAAAAATTCACAACCGCCATGCCCACCCGTACTTCCAATATCACAGTTCAACAATATGCGGTTGACCATAAAGGCCATACCTGACGATGTCGTGGTATTGGAACTTACATATTTTGGCATTCCAACGACCTCTTTTAATTCAAAGGCCTTCGGCTGTATTGGCGCTACCGGCACTGATAGATATAAGTAAGCAGCAAGAATAAGAAGTGAAATCGTTGTCCACCGGTATTTGAAGTTTGTTATGAATAGCTTCAACTTATTCTTGCTGTTATTTGTTGGCTCCCCACTCTTTTTCGCAACGCTAGCATCCATTTTCGACAGGGCGATAATTGGTAATCCCATTATGGAAATTAATGCAATTGCTGCACCAATGAAACCTAACAATCCGAAATCTATGTCTTTGAAAAACTGCAATATAATCGCAACGATTAATGTTATAAGTACCAGAAATACAGCTAGTGCCTTCATAAGCTAAACCTCCATTACTTCCCGCGCATAAATATCACATCCAACTCCGCCAGCGTAATCTGGAACCAAGTTGGCCTGCGTGGTTGCATTGGTCGGCGCGCATAGCGGAATGGACCGTAAGAGTCTAACCAATCTGTTCAAGTAGCTTACGCATTAACGTATGCAATTCGTTCAAGTCGGTGTGTATGGTTTTCCAGACGAGTTCCAGATCAACCTTGAAGTAGCCATGCGCAACGCGGTTGCGCATGGTGTAGATGACTGACCACGGCACTTCTGGGTGGGCTGCGGCGAATTGGGCATGATGGCGTTCGATATTGCGGGCTGCTTCGCCAAGGATTTCAAAATTGCGGATGACTGCGTCCTGTGTTTTTTTGTCTTCAAGAAAGGCGACTTCTTCCATATCTGAAACATATTCATGGATGCGTTCGATGGCCTCGACGATGTGGCCGAGATAGTCCGGTATGCGCAGAACGTCCGCTTTGCTCATACCGCGAGCGCTTCCGCCATGACTTGCGCGCGGAACTTGTCGGGCAGCGCGTTCGGGGTTAGCACATCCACGCCGACATGGAGCAGTCTTGCCACTTCAACCTGAATCTTCGCGATGTCCATCAGCGTGGTTTCTGCTGTCGGCTCGACCAGCAAGTCGAGGTCGCTGTTTTCGGTGTCGTCGCCATGCAAAGTAGAACCAAACACGCGCACGTTCAGCACGCGATGGCGTGCGGCGATTTCGCGGATCGCTTGGCGGTGGGTTTGCAGGGCGATTGAGGGGCGCATTGGTGATAACAAGCTGATTTGGTTGGCGGGATTATAGCCATTAGCGTCGGCGAATTGCCTGAATTCTAGGGCATGCCCAATTCGGGTATTCCGCTACCCAAATTGGGTATGTGCAGAGGGCGGTCTCGCTGACCGCCCCTCAGTCGTTCAACGCTCCGCCAGCTTGAGGCGGCGTTTTTTCACGCCGTCGGCGAGCATTTCGAGGACTTGCACGGTGTCTTCCCAGTTGATGCAGGCATCGGTGACGGATACGCCTTTTTGCAGGGGTTTGCCGGGGAGGATGTCTTGGCGGCCTTCGTTGAGGTTGGATTCGATCATCACGCCGAAGATGCGTTCTTCGCCATTGCTGAGCTGGGTGGCG
>JAGVNQ010000326.1 GCA_020053195.1 Sideroxydans sp. | reverse complement strand
TGGTAGGGAATATGGGCGCGATCCAGATAATAAGCTTCGTTGGTCACGTAAGCCGACATGGCATCGGTTTTGCCGTTTACCAGATCGTGCGGGTCGTAGCTGTGGTCGAGTTGGATAATGCGATCCAGCGCGATGCCTTCTTTTTGCAGGTACGCCCGCAACTCGTCGGATTGCGGCTCCAGCATCACGCGCTTGCCCACGATGTCGTGAATAGCCTGCGTCGCACTGCGCTGGCGCGCGATCAGCACGTAGGCCGAGTGCTGGAAAATCACCGCCAACGCCACCACGGGTTTGCCCGCTTTGCGTTCCAGCAACAAACTGCTGGTGCCCACGCCGAATTGCGCCTTACCGCTCAACACTTCTTTCAGCGGATCAACGCCGGGCAACGCTTCGCGGATGTCGACATCCAGTCCCGCTTCGCGGTAATAGCCCTGTTCTTTCGCCGCGTAATATCCGGCGAATTGAAAAGCGTGCGTCCACTTTAATTGCAGCACGACCTGTTCCAGCGCTTGTGCGGGAAGCGCCGCCAACAACAGGAACAAAAATGAAATACGCGATAAAAAATGATACATGGCAAATTATTCCAGAGGGAGGTTACGCGGTTTACGCTGGGCGCGGGCGAACAAGCGGTCGTACAACCAATTCGGCAAACGCCGCAGCAGCCAACCCACCGCCCCCATCTGCCAAGGCACGACGGCGAACGATTTGCCGCACGCGATGATGCGCGCCATGCGCCGCGCCGCGTCATCGGCGGCCAGGATAAACGGCATGGGATACGGGTTGATGTCGGTCATCGCGGTTTGGATATAGCCAGGGCACAAAGTCACCACTTTGATACCGCTGCCGCGCAACTCCACGCGCAACGATTCGAGATAAGAAATCGCGGCGGCCTTGGAGGCGGAGTAAGCGCCCGAGCCGGGCAGGCCGCGAAAGCCCGCGACACTGGCGATGCCGACCAGCGTGAAACGCTCCCCTCGCCCTTTGGGAGAGGGGTTAGGGGTGAGGGCTGCTTCGCGCATGGCATTCAAGAATGGCTGAAAAGTTTTCACCATGCCCAGCACGTTGATGTCCATCACGTTCTGGAACACCGCCTCGTCTTCGACATATTCGGTCAGCGTGCCGACACTCACACCCGCGTTGGCTATAACGATGTCGGGCTCGCCGACATGCGCCATAAAATCCTGCGCCGCCTGTTGCAGGGCAACGGCATCGCGCACATCCAGCGCGTAACAAAAAACTTTTCCGGGAAATTCGGCGGCAAGCGTTTGCAGCAATTCGCCGCGCCGGGCAATGGCGGCGACACTTGCGCCGCGTTCAAGATAAAACCGCGCGAGCGCCAGACCAATACCGCTGGACGCGCCGGTGATGACGATGGATTGCGGCATATCAGCGGATAGGTTTCTCACTCAACTCAGTCCGCAATGCTCAATCCTGATTAGCGTATGCCGCGTTCCCTGCGCGCAATTTCGATCACTTCTTTCAGCACACGCACGGTCTCATCCGGCTGCAATCCACTGATGAGGTATTTTCCATCCACCACAATGGTGGGCGTGCCGCGAATGCCGTAGCTGCGCACCATCTGGTTGGCGCGGTTGACCCGGCTTTCTACCGAGAACGAGTTGTAGGCCGCACTGAATTTTGCCTTGTCCACTCCGCGCTTGACCACGAACGCGGCGATCTTCGCCTCGTCGCTCAGATCGGTGTTGAACACATTCCAGGCTTCGAACAAATCGTTGTGCAAGCGCTCGCGCTGCCCCATGAATTCCAGCGCATAAAACGTGCGCGCCATGGGTTCCCAGGCCGGGTTGAAAACCACCGGCACATATTCCAGGCTAATCCCTTTCAGGTTTTGCTTGTTCTTTTCGTTTTCCCAAACCGTGAGCGGGCCGTGCAAATGGTAACAATGCGAACAGCCGTAAAAAAAGAATTCCAGCACTTCAACTTTGCTGCCTTTACTGGTTGGCTGCGGCGGGTTGAGCAATTTGTAGCCCATACCCTGCATCATTTCGGCCTGCGCGCTCGTGGCGCACAACAAAACCAGCACTGCAAAAATCTTGCGGAAAATATTCATCTTCGTCTCCTGTGAATTATTTTTATTGGGCATGAACTGCGGTGGCGTTGCCGATGCCGTTTTCTTTCAAACTGGCGATGGTGCTATTGGCTTCGGCCTGTCCTTTATACGGCCCGAGGCGCACTCGATACCACACGCCTTTGCCGGGCACATCGGCCTTCTGCACGCTGGCTTCCATGCCGGTCAGCGCCAATTTTGCTTTGAGTTTTTCGGCATCGTCCGCATTCTGAAATGAACCGGCCTGCACAAAATACGAGGTGCTATCAACGGCCTTCGCCGGTTGCTGGTTGACAGGCGGCTTGGCGGCAATGGCTGGCTTGCGCGCCGCGCCGCCTTCGGATTTATCCGGCAACACTCTATAAAACTCATATTGAGGCGGTGCGCCAACAGCGGATGCCGCTGCGGGCGCGGGCGCTGCAACAGGAGGTTGCACCACGGGCGGCACGGTCTTGGGCAATTCGCGCTGACCGCCATCGCCGAACGATGCCGGGTTTTTTTCCACCACAAACCACGCCACCAGTCCGGCGCTCGCCACACCCAATATCATGCCGACAATCAGTGCCGCCACGACTTTCGATTTTTGTGATCCGCCTTCGTTTGCCATGATTATTCCTTTGCGTGGTTACATCTTTTCGGGCGCGCTAACGCCCAGCAATGCCAGACCGTTTTTGATCACTTGCGCCACGGCGGCGATCAGCGCCAGCCGCGCCAGCTTGAGTTTCTCGTCCTCGACCAGAAAGCGCGAGGCATTATAGTAGCTGTGAAAATCGGCGGCCAATTCTTTCAGATAGAACGCGATCAGGTGCGGCGCGAGGTCTTCCGCCGCCGTTTCTATCACTTGCGGATAGTCGATCATGCGTTGCAGCAATTGCGTTTCGTATTCGCTATCCAGCACGCTGACATCGGCATGCAGCAAAGACAAGCGCTCGCCGCCCCATTGCGCCAGCACCGTGCTGATGCGCGCATGCGCGTACTGGATGTAATACACCGGATTGTCGTTGCTTTGCGATTTGGCCAGGTCGATGTCGAACACCAGTTGCGAATCGGGATGGCGCGCCGCGAGGAAATAGCGCGTCGCGTCGCAGCCCACTTCGTCGATCAGGTCGCGCAGCGTGACGTAGCTGCCCGCACGTTTGGAAATTTTCACCTCTTCGCCGTTCTTCAGCACCGTCACCATCTGGTGCAACACATAGTCCGGCCAGCCTTGCGGAATGCCTGCATCCAGCGCCTGCAACCCGGCGCGCACGCGCGTGATGGTAGAGTGGTGATCCGAACCCTGCTCGTTAATCACGCGCACAAACCCGCGCCGCCATTTGTCCAAGTGATACGCCACGTCCGGCACAAAATAAGTGTAACCGCCGTCGCTCTTGCGCATCACGCGGTCTTTGTCGTCGCCGAAATCGGTGGTGCGCAACCACAGCGCGGCGTCCTGCTCGTAAGTGTGGCCGCTGGCGATCAGCGTCTTCACTGTTTCTTCCACTTTGCCATCGGTGTAGAGCGCGGATTCCAGCGAGAACACATCGAACTCCACCTTGAACGCGCGCAAATCCAGATCCTGTTCGCGGCGCAAATAGGCCACGGCGAAATGGCGGATGGACTCGGCATCATTCACATCACCTTTGCCCGTGGTGTGTTGATCGTCCGCTTCCACGGTTTCCTGTGCCATGTAGCTGCGCGCCACATCCGCAATGTAATCGCCGCGATAACCGGACTCCGGCCACGCAGGATCGTCCGGCGTGATGCCTTTGCAGCGCAACTGCACCGACAGCGTCAGGTTGTCGATCTGCGCGCCCGCATCGTTGTAGTAAAACTCGCGCGTCACATTCCAGCCCGCCGCGTGCAACACGTTGCACAGGCAATCGCCCACCGCCGCACCGCGCCCGTGGCCGACATGCAACGGACCGGTCGGATTGGCGGAAACAAATTCCACCCCCACCTTGCGCCCTTGCCCGACATGCACGTGGCCGTAACCCGCACCCGCTTGCAACACCCCATGCACCACATCCTGTTTGGCGGCGGCGGTGATGAACACGTTGATGAAACCTGCACCCGCGATTTCCACTTTGGCGATCACCTCGGATTTCGGCAGCGCCGCAATCAATGCATTGGCGATGTCGCGCGGCGATTTGCGCAACGGCTTCGCCAACTGCATCGCCAGATTGCAGGCGTAATCGCCGTGCGAGGCTTGTTTGGGACGCTCGATCAGGACGGTCGCCCCTTCGTGTTCGGGTGCGACGGTGCGCAAAGCCTGCGCGAAAAGATCGGTCAGATGGGATTTGAAATTCAGGACTGCGGACATTGCTTTTTCGCCTTCAAAAGAGGCGCGGATTATAGCATTTGAAGAATAGTGGCTTACTTGTCTATTCGATCAAACCAAACCTTCGACCATCGCTTGGACTTAAGCCCGGTTCTATACGGCCAATTAAGTAAATTACGATATATTTTGTAATCAAATATCTCATCCATTTGCTCAATACTGAAATAGCTTTCTTCGAGTTCTATTCGCTGGCAAATTTCAAGGAACTCAGATCCAACCAAGGAAATCATTTGCATTGCATCTTTTTTCTTTATTTTAGCCGGTGTTGAAATGCGGCTTGTCGTATCTACCGCTCCCTTCAATCTAGATAGTCCGACATAAACAGAATCTTGCTTCTTCTCTTCCAGCCCACGTTTTTTGATGAAAGCCGCAAATTTGGGTGAGTATTCGAATATCTCTCTACCGATAAATGCCATTTGTTTTTCGGGATGCTGATAAAGCAGCTTCAACCAACTTTGTTCAAATTCCTGGTCTGGGTAACCTTCGTTGGTTTCCGCCGACCAAACATAATGCTCAATCCATTTAGCTTTCGCGAATTCCTCCAAAGACAACACCGATAACTGGAAAGCAGATGGATACGATCCATTTTCAAACAGAAGCACAGCATCGAAATGCAGTCGCAAGGAGTTTCTAAGTGATTCTGCTGCAATCCGAACCAGCTTATACTTTGAGATACCTTCCTTTTTCATTACTCCGCCGCCGGCAACCGGATCGTGTACTGCCCCGACTTCTCGTCCTTCACCAGCACGACCAGCTTGTTGCGTTCCGCGTCTTCGATCAATTCCTTGAACGAGCGGTAGCCGTAATACGATTCGTTGAAACCGGGTTTGCGCCGTTGCATGGTGGGCTTGACCATGGAGCCCCACAACTTTTCGTCCGAGCCGCGTTCGGAGATTAATCCTTCGACAGTCTCAACCAAAAAGTCCATCGCTTCTTGTTTCTTGTCTTCGCCGTTCTTCGCCGCAGTCGGTTTCACCGCCTCGGCTTTCACCTTAGTTGGTGTCTTCTTGGCGGCTTGTTTCTTCTTGGCTTCCTGCACGCGCACCAGATCGTCGTAGAAAATGAACTCGTCGCAATTGGCACTCAGCAAATCCGAAGTGGAATCTTTCACGCCGATGCCGATCACGTATTTGTTGTTTTCGCGCAGCTTGGAAACCAGCGGTGAAAAATCAGAATCACCGCTGATGATGACGAAGGTGTCGATATGGGCTTTGGTGTAGCAGAGGTCGAGCGCGTCCACCACCATGCGGATGTCGGCGGAGTTCTTGCCGCTTTGCCGCACATGCGGAATCTCGATCAACTCGAACGCGGCCTCGTGCATGGTCGCCTTGAATTCCTTGTAACGCTCCCAGTCGCAGTAGGCCTTCTTGACCACGATACCGCCTTTCAGCAGCAGGCGTTCCAGCACTTTCTTGATGTCGAACTGCGCGTACTTCGCATCGCGCACACCCAGCGCCACGTTCTCGAAATCGCAGAACAAAGCCATGTTGGTTATTTCGGGTTGGTTTGCCATGGTGGGTCTCCGGTGAATAAATTAAATGACGAAATGTAGGGGCGAATTCATTCGCCCAATCCAATGCAAAACGGGCGAATGAATTCGCCCCTACAAACCCCTCAACTGCGTTTATTACGTGATGCTGGGGTTCGTTCCTCACCGCCAGCCTACAAAATTCAAACCACCTTACCCGGATTCATAATCCCCTGCGGATCCAGCGTACGTTTGATGTCGCGCATCAGTTCCATTTCCAGCGCGCTCTTGTGACGGGTGATCTCGTCGCGTTTCAGTTGCCCCACGCCGTGTTCGGCGCTGATGCTGCCGTCGAGGCTGGCGACCACGTCATACACGATGCGCTGCACCTCGTGCTCGTGCTGTGTGATAAAAATTTTATTCTGCGCGGTATCCGGCATGGACGGGTTGTAGTGAATGTTGCCGTCGCCCATGTGGCCGAAGGCGACGATGCGGATACCGGGGAAGGTCGCGCGCAATTTGGCGCTGGCTTGCGCGATGAAATCCGCCACGCGGCTGACCGGCACCGAGATGTCGTGTTTGATGCTGAGACCTTCGGCCTTCTGCGCTTCGGCGATGCCTTTGCGTAGTTTCCACCAGCGTTCGGCATCGTCCTTGTTGGCGGTCACTTCAAACTCAATAATACCGCTGCCGAAGGTATTCAGCGCAAAGCGCAAAGGCGCATCCAGCGGCGCGGACAACACATCGGTGAGTTGCGTAATGATGATCCATTCGTGTTTGATGGCGAACGGTTCGCGCGTGTCGGCAACGTGTTTGAATACCAGGTCGAGACAGGAGCGCGAGATCAGTTCGAACGCACAAATCTTGTCGCCGCAATGCGCGCGCAAATGCGCCAGCAGCGCCACGGCGGCGGCGGGATGGCGCACCGCGATGCAGGCGGTGGCGGTGGATTTCGGGCGCGGAAAAAGTTTGACCACGGCGGCGGTGATGATGCCCAGCGTGCCTTCCGCGCCGATGAACAATTGCTTCAAATCGTAGCCGCTATTGTTCTTGCGCAAACTGCGCAGCCCGTCCCAGATGCGCCCGTCCGGCAACACCACCTCCAGCCCCAACACCAGATCGCGCGCCGGACCGTAGCGCAACACATTGAGCCCGCCCGCGTTGGTGGAAAGATTGCCGCCGATCTCGCAATGCGGCGCGATGGCCGTCAGCCCCAGCGGAAACGAACGATCCACAGCCTCGGGCGCGGCATACAGCGCAGCCAGCTTGCAGCCCGCCTCCACCGTCATGGTGTAATTGGTCGCGTCCAGCTCGCGGATGCGGTTCATGCGCGACAAGTTGATGATGACCTGTTTAATCTCGCCCGCCAGCGGCACCGAGCCGCCGCACAAACTGGTGTTGCCGCCCTGCGGCACGATAGAAATTTTGTTCGCCGCGCACAGCTTCACCACATCGCTGACCTGTTGCGTGTCGGACGGAAACACCACCGCCAACGCCTCGGTAGCATAGCGCCCGCGCCAGTCTTTGCAGAATGGCGCAGCGGCAGCGCCGGTGAGCACGGCATCCGCGCCGATGGCGGCGGCGATGGAATCGAGGAATGGGGAGTCAGAAGTCATCAGTATTTTCGGCGAGTTCGGATTGCCGACATTGTAGCTTGGATGCAGCGCGGCAGAATCCGGCGACAGAATGAGAAATTCAAAACCAAAACATCGCGCCAAGCCAACAAATACGCGTTTCTCCATCGTGTACAGCATGTAGGTCGCCTATTGACGGGCATCTCCATGAGGTGGTGTTTTAAAAACGGGCGGCAAGCTGTCGCGCGCAACGCGCCCGCCACGGCTTTCAGTTAGAATCACGCCTCATCTGTTCAAGCAAGTCGAGGTTACCTCATGTCTGACATTCCACCATTCGTTTTAACCTTCGCCGCCACCGATCCCAGCAGCGGGGCGGGGATGCAGGCCGATATTCTGACCATCGCCAGCATGGGCTGTCATCCGCTGTGCGTGGTTACCGCGATTACCGTGCAGGACACCAGCGGCGTGGATGATGTGCAGGCGGTGGATGCGGACTGGGTGGCGGATCAGGCGCGGGCGGTGCTGGAAGATATGCCGGTGGCGGCATTCAAGATCGGGCTGCTGGGCAGCGTGGATAACATCGCTGCCATCGCCGAAGTGATTTCCGACTATCCCGAGATTCCGCTGGTGTTCGATCCGGTGCTGGCTTCCGGGCGCGGCGACGAGTTGGCGAACGAGGACATGCTGGATGCGATGCGCGAGTTGTTGTTGCCGCAGACCACCATCCTCACGCCGAACAGCATGGAAGCGCGCCGCTTGATTCTGGACGAAGACAATGAGGACGATGATCCAAGTCTGTCCGAGTGCGCCAAACGCATTTTGAAGCTGGGCAGCGAATACGTGCTGATTACCGGCACGCACGAAAACACGCCCAAAGTCATCAACACGCTGTACGGCGAACGCGGGCTGGTGCGCAGCGATAACTGGCCGCGCTTGCCGGGCATTTACCACGGCTCCGGCTGTACGCTGGCTTCGGCCATCGCCGCGCTGCTGGCCAACGGTTTGACCATGGAGGAAGCCGTGCGCGAAGCGCAGGAATACACTTGGGAAGCGCTGAAATATGGCTTCCGCCCCGGCATGGGTCAACATATCCCCGACCGGTTGTTTTGGGCGCGTGATGATGAATCTGAAGATGGCAGCGAGACAAGGCATTAACGGCCTGTATGCCATCACGCCGGACGAGTTAAACACGGCTGAGTTGCTGCACAAAGTCCGGCTCGCCTTGCACGGCGGTGCGCGCGTGCTGCAATACCGCAACAAATCTGCATCTCCCGCTTTGAAGCTGCAACAGGCGCAAGCCTTGCGCCAACTGACGCGCGAATTTGAGGCCACCTTCATCGTCAACGACGATGCGCGACTAGCGGCACAAGTCGATGCGGACGGCGTGCATCTGGGGGGGGATGACGGCAGTGTGGCCGCTGCGCGCACCTTGTTAGGCCAGACCAAGATCATCGGCGTGTCTTGTTATAATCGCGCGCCGTTGGCAGCGGAGGCGGAAGCGCAAGGCGCGGATTACGTGGCGTTCGGCGCGTTCTTTTCTTCCAGCGTCAAACCGGATGCAGCGAAAGCAGATGCGGCTTTGCTGCAAACGGCACGTAGCACTTTGCATGTGCCCATCGTGGCTATCGGCGGCATCACGCAACAGAATGGCGTTGCGTTAATTGCGGCGGGGGCGGATGCGCTGGCCGTCATTTCGGCGCTATGGAATGCGGCAGATATACAAGCAAGCGCACAAGAATTTTCAACTCTTTTCAGCAGGACATAAGTGATGACATCCCAGAATCAAACCCTCTTCGAGCAATCCCAGCAAATCATTCCCGGCGGCGTGAATTCGCCTGTGCGCGCGTTCCGTTCGGTCGGTGGCACGCCGTTGTTCTTCCAGCGCGGACAAGGCGCTTACGTGTGGGATGCGGATGGAAAAAAATATACCGAGTACGTCGGTTCGTGGGGGCCGATGATTGTCGGCCATTGCCATCCGCAAGTGGTGAAGGCGGTGCAGGATGCCGCTGCGCAGGGTTTGGGTTTCGGCGCGCCGACCGCGAGCGAGCTGGAAATGGCCGAACTACTATGCAAGATTTTGCCCAGTTTGGAAATGGTGCGTCTGGTCAGTTCCGGCACCGAAGCCACCATGACCGCGATCCGTCTGGCGCGCGGCTTCACCGGGCGTTCGCGCATCATCAAATTTGAAGGTTGTTACCACGGCCACTCGGATGGTTTGCTGGTCAAAGCCGGTTCCGGCGCGCTGACTTTCGGTCAGCCCAGTTCTTCCGGCGTACCTGCTGAAATTGCCGCATTAACTACCGTGCTGGACTACAACGATGCGGCCGGACTTGAAAAAGCCTTCGCCGAAATGGGCAAAGAAATTGCGGCGGTGATCGTCGAGCCGGTGGCAGGCAACATGAATTTGATTACGCCCAAACGCGAGTTCCTCGATGCGCTGCGTAAGCTGTGCACTCAGCACGGCGCGGTGTTGATTCTGGATGAAGTGATGACCGGTTTCCGCGTCAGCCTGCAAGGCGCGCAAGGTTATTACGGTATCAAGCCCGACCTCGTAACGCTGGGCAAAGTGATGGGCGGCGGTTTGCCCGCTGCGGCATTCGGCGGACGGCGCGACATCATGCAATGCCTCGCCCCGTTGGGTGCGGTGTATCAGGCGGGTACGTTGTCCGGGAATCCGGTGGCGGTGGCGGCTGGCTTGACTACCTTGAAGCTGGTGCAAGCGCCCGGCTTCTACGACAACCTCGCCAAGCTGGCGAAACAACTTACAGATGGATTGAGCGCGGCGGCAAAGAAACACGGCATCGCGTTCTGCGCGCAATCGGTGGGCGGCATGTTCGGGCTGTATTTCAGCAAGTCCGTGCCTACCAGCTACGCCGAAGTGATGGCTTGCGACAAAGAAGCGTTCAACCGTTTCTTCCATGCCATGCTGGATGCCGGTCATTACCTCGCGCCGTCGGCGTTTGAAGCGGGCTTTGTGTCTGCCGCGCACACCGAAGCCGACATCGCGGCGACTATAGCTGCGGCTGACAAGATTTTTGACAACTGGAAATAAACAACATCGTTGATCACGCGGAGGCGCGGGGTTCGCGGAGAAATTCGATATTTATGTTAATCCGCGTCCTCCGCGCCTCCGCGTGAGATTGCTTCTTTAGGGCATCAGAATGGGACTTTTTTCGCAGGCGGCGTTTTACACCACCGTCAATCACATGAAGGACTTGCCGCTGCATGGCGGCAAGGAAGTGGCGTTCGTCGGGCGTTCCAACGCGGGCAAGTCCAGCGCCATCAACACGCTGGCCAACCACACGCGACTGGCCTACACCAGCAAAACGCCGGGGCGCACGCAGCACCTGAATTATTTTGCGCTGGGCGAGAACAACTATCTGGTGGATTTGCCGGGCTACGGTTACGCCAAAGTGCCGCCCGATGTGCAGGCGCACTGGGAACATCTGCTAAGCGAGTACCTGCAAACGCGCGAAGAATTGTGCGGGCTGGTGGTCATCATGGATGCGCGCCATCCGCTCACCGACCGTGACCAGGGCATGCTGGGCTGGTTCGCGCCCACCGGCAAACCTATCCACATCCTGCTCACCAAATCGGACAAGCTGAGTCGGCAAGAATCCACCAAGACTTTGCGCGATGTGAAAGAGTTTTTG
>JAGVNQ010000039.1 GCA_020053195.1 Sideroxydans sp. | reverse complement strand
GTGCAGGATTTATATATCAGCGCGAGCATAGGCATCACCCTCTATCCGCAAGACGGCGAAGATGCCGAGAGCTTGCTCAAACATGCCGAACTGGCCATGTACCGCGCCAAGGATAGAGGGCGCAATCACTACCAGTTTTACGCCCCGGAAATGAACCAGCGCGCCGCCGAATCGCTGGGGCTGGGCAACGATTTGCACCGCGCTTTGCAGCACGGCGAACTGTCTCTGAACTACCAGCCGCAAGTGGATTTGAAGAGCGGCAACATCGTGGGGGTGGAGGCGCTGTTGCGCTGGCATCACCCGAAACTGGGCTGGGTGTCCCCGGCCAAATTCATTCCCGTGGCCGAAGAGTGCGGGCTGATTGTGCCCATCGGCAAATGGGTGTTGCAACAAGCGTGTGTAGCGGCCAAAGCGTGGCACGATCAGGGGCTGTCCATCGTGGTCGCGGTGAACCTGTCGGCGCGCCAGATCCGCGAACGCGGCTTTGTGCAGTCGGTGCGCGATGCGCTGCTGGCCTGCGATCTGGAAGCGCGTTATCTGGAGCTGGAACTGACCGAAGGCATTCTGATCGAGCAGGCCGAATACGTGTTTGAAGTGTTGCAGGAATTGCGCGCGATGGGCATCGTGCTGGCGCTGGACGATTTTGGTACCGGCTATTCTTCGCTCAGTTATTTGAAACGTTTCCCGATTGGCCGTTTGAAAATCGACCAGTCTTTCGTGCGCGACATCGTGAGCGACCCGGAAGATGCGGCCATCGTCGGTGCCATCATTTCCATGGCGCACGACCTCAAGCTCAAAGTAATCGCGGAAGGCGTGGAAACCCGCGAGCAACTGGCGTTTTTGCGCCTGCGCCGCTGCGACGAAATCCAGGGCTATTACTTCAGCAAACCCAAACCCGGCGCGGAAATCACCGCCATGTTGCAAGCCGGAACCACGCTCGCGCCGGAAATCCAAACGGGCGGGCAAGCGCCCACTGTGCTGCTGCTGGAAGACGAAGAAAATATCCGGGGCGATCTGGTGCAACTGCTGCGCCGCGACGGCTGCCACGTGCTGCGCACCGGCAGCGCGCAAGATGCGCTGGGCCTGCTGGCCAGCCACCGCGTGGACGTGATCGTGGCCGACCAGCATCTGCCGGAAATGAGCGGCACCGAATTGTTGCGCCGCGCCAAACAGCTGCACCCCGACAGCATGCGCATGCTGCTTTCCGACTACGCCGACCTGAAATCGGTGACCGACGCGATCAACGAAAGTGCGGTGTATAAATTCCTGCCCAAATCATGGGACAGCGAACACCTGCGCGAGCAGATACGCGAAGCGATGCAGAGCTACGAGATCAAGAAAGCCCACGACTCGCTGGTGCAGCAACTGGCCGCCGCCAACCAGGAACTCACCCTCGCCAAACAACTGCTGGAACGGAAAGTCGATCAAACCCTGCTCGATTCACTCAACAGCATCGTCACCCTTAAAGCCTCGCAGGAAGTGCTGGACTGCCTGCCGAACGCCGTCATCAGCGTGGATTTAAACGGCGTAATCAACGTCGCCAACAAATCCGCCTGCGCCATTCTGGGCGCGGAAATTCAGGGACGGCTGGCTCAGGCAGTGCTGCCGACAGCTTTGCATGAACTGTTGCAACAAGCCTTGCAGGAAGACTCGGTCGAACTGCGCGGCTGGACGGACGCGCGCAACCGCCAATACGACTGCTTCACCCAACTCATGTGCCCCAGCGCGGACGAACAAGGCCTGATCATGGTGCTGGTCGCCCGGATGCCACCGGGCAGCATGACGGGAAGCCAGTAAATACGCGCATCTCCATCAAACGACATGCGTAGATCGCCTATTGGCGCGCCTTCCCGGGCAGTTAGCCTTTCCGATTCTGCATCCACCTTTCCATACTCACGTAAAACGCCGGGGTCAGATACAGCGTGAGAAATTGCGAGAAGACCAATCCGCCGACGACGGCGATGCCCAGCGGTTGGCGGGCTTCTGCGCCTGCGCCGTAGCCCAAAGCGATGGGCAGGGTGGCGAGGATGGCGGCCATGGTGGTCATCATGATGGGGCGGAAGCGGACGAGGCAGGCTTGGGCCATCGCGTCGGTGGCGCTGAGCTGTTGTTCGCGTTGCGCGGCGACGGCGAAATCCACCATCATGATGCCGTTCTTTTTCACCAGCCCCACCAGCAAAATAATGCCGACGAAGCTGAAGATGTCGAGGTTCTGGTGGAAGATGATGAGCATGATGAGCGCGCCGAACCCGGCCAGCGGCAGGGCGGTCAAGATGGTCAGCGGGTGACCGAAGTGTTCGTACAGAATCGCCAGGATCATGTAGATGATGAGGATGGTGACGGCGAGCAAAATCGGCAGGTCGCTCATGGAATCTTCAAAGGTTTTGGCGCTGCCGGACAGGGTGGTGGTCACGCCTTGCGGCAGGGTGTCGCGCGCGATTTGTTTGACGCTGGCGGTCGCTTCGCCCAGAGATATGCCGGGTGCGAGGTTAAACGACAGGGTGATCGCCGGTTGTTGGCCGTAATGCGAAATGGACAGCGGGCCTACGCCGCTGTGGATGGTGGCGACGGAGGACAGCGGCACCATTTGCCCGCTGGCACTTTTGACGTGTAGCAGTTGCAGCGCATTGATGTCGGCCTGGAATTTCGGGTCGAGTTGCATCAGCACGGAATATTGGTCGGACGCGGCGTAGATGCTGGTGACGCGGCGCGCGCCGTAGGCATCGTACAGGGTGGATTGCACTTGCTGCGGGGTGATGCCCAGCGCGGCGGCGCGTTCGCGCTGGATGTCGATCTGGATTTCCGGGTTGCGCAATTCGAGGTTGCTGTTCACGTCGCGCAATATTTTTTCGCCGCGTAACAAATTCTCCAGCTCGCCCGCCGCGCGGTACAACTCTGCGGTATCCGAACCCAGCAGCACCAGTTGGAATTCGGCATTGCTTTGTTGCGCGCCAATGTTGATCGCGGGCGGATTTTGCAGCACCAGCCGCATACCTTCCACGCCGCGTGTTTGTTTGCTCAATTCCTCGATCACTTCATCGGCGCTGAGGCTGCGTTGGCTTTTTGGTTTGAGGCGGATCACCACGCGCCCCACGTTGCCGCCCCACACACCGCCCCCCGCTTGCCCCGCGCTGGATTGCACCGCCGCCACGTTGGGATTTTTACGGATGATGTCGGCGATCATCATTTGTTTGGCGACCAAGTCTTCGAACACGATGCCTTCTTCGGCGCGCGTACTGCCGGTGATCTGCCCGGTGTCCTGGCGCGGGATGAAGCCTTTGGGCACCACCACGAACAGCCATGCCGTGACCAGCAGGATGATGGCGGCGAGCGACAGCATGAAACGCCTGTGTTGCATGCTCCAGTGCAGGCTGTCGCGGTAACCGCGTTCGACGGCGGCGAACAATTTTTCGAAGCCATCGAACAACGCGTTGTGGCGGTGGCTGGTTTGCAGATAGCGGCTGCACAACATCGGAGTCAAGCTCAACGAAACCGCGCCGGAAATCAGCACGGCGAGGCCAATGGTGACCGAGAATTCGGTGAACAGCCGCCCGAGAATGCCGCCCATAAACAAAATTGGCAGGAACACCGCGACCAGCGACAGCGTCATCGACAGCACGGTGAAGCCGATTTCCTTGGTGCCGTCGATGGCCGCCGTCAGCCGGTCTTTGCCCATTTCCAGATGGCGCGTGATGTTCTCCAGCACCACGATGGCATCGTCCACTACAAAACCCACCGCCAGCGTGAGCGCCATCAGCGAAATATTGTTGAGGCTGTAGCCCAGCAAAAACATGCCCGCGAAGGTGCCGATCAGCGAGATCGGCAACACGATGGCGACGATCAGCGTCGAAGAATAGTTGCGCAAAAATCCCAGCACCACCAACACCACCAGCACCACCGACAACATCAGAGTGAACTCCACATCGTGGATGGATTCGTTGATAAATTCGGAGCGGTCGAACAGCACGTCCAGCTTGGCATCGCCCGGCAAATTTTTGTTTATTTCCGGCATCAGCGCGCGGATGCGGTTCACCACTTCAACCGTGTTCGCGCCCGGCTGGCGCTGCACGGCCAGCACGATGGAACGTTCGCCGTTAAACCAGGTACGCGAGCGGACATTTTCCACGCTGTCTTCGGCGCGGCCGATGTCGGAAAAACGCACCGGCGCACCGTTGACATAACTGATAACCACCGGCTCGAAATCGGCGGCGTTTTCCAGTTGGCCGCTGGCTTTGACCGTGAATTTTTTGTCGCGCCCGTCCAGCGTGCCGGAGGGTAAATTGCTGTTGGCTTTTTGCAGCGCGCTTGATACATCTTCGATGCCCAGCCTGCGCTGCGCCAGCGCGTTGGGGTCGAGATACAGCCGCACCGCGTATTTCTGCGAACCGAACACCAGCATCTGCGCCACGCCCGGCAGGGTGGAAATGCGCTGTGAAATCTGGTTGTCAGCGTATTCGTTGAGCGTGGTCATCGGCAGATTTTTTGCGGTCAGTGCCAGATATATGATCGCGTTGGCTGCCGGATTCACTTTGCGCATGCGCGGCGCGTTGTCCATTTCCGCAGGCAGCGTGCGCCCCGCCTGCGAGATGGCGGTTTGCACATCCTGCGCTGCGGCATCAATGTCGCGGTTCAAATTGAATTGCAGCGTGATACGCGTCGAACCGGCGGTGCTGACCGAGGTCATCGAATCCAGCCCGGCGATGGTCGAGAACTGGCGCTCCAGCGGCGTGGCCACCGTTGCCGCCATGTTCTCGGGATTGCCCCCGGCCAACTCCGCCGTCACCTGAATAGTGGGGAAATCGACATTGGGCAATTCGTTCACCGGCAGTTGCATAAACGCAAACGTGCCGAACAATGTAGTCGCCACGACCAGCACCGTGGTCATCACCGGACGGTCAATGAAGATGCGCGAGAGGTTCATTTAACGAAAAAACCTTTGTTAGCCACGGATGGACACGGATATTCACTGATAAATCCGCGCGTAACGAATGAGTTGTTACATACCTGAATAGAAGGAGTAGATTTGCCGGACATGGCGTGTTTTATCCGTGTTTCATCCGTGTCCATCCGTGGCTCAATTTTGTTTTTTTGATTCATGGTTTGCCACCCTTGTCCGCCCTCACCTCCACCGCCCCCTCAGGCCGTAAATTGCTGGGCGGGTTCACGATCACTTGTTGCTCCGCTTGCAGCCCTTCGCCGATGACAATCTGGCTGCCCACTTGGCGCGCTACTTTGATCGGTTGCTGCTGCGCTTTGCCGTCCTGCACCACATACACAAACGCGCCGTTCTGCCCCTGTTGCAGCGCAGTTTCGGGAATCACCAGCGCGTTTTGTTCCACACCCAGAATCAAACGCAGCGTGACCAGTTCGCCCGGCCAGATCGCTTCGTCCGAATTGGGCAGGCGCGCTTTCATACGGATGGTGCCGGTTTGCGTGTCCACCGCATTGTCGATAAAGGCCAACACCCCTTTGCCCGCCACTTGCCCGTCGCGGTTGACCTCGACTTGCAGCGCATGTTTGCGCTGCTGATCGCGCACCGCCTGCAACTGTTGCTGCGGCGCGCTGAACGCGACCAAAATAGGTCGCGTGGCGTTAATGGTGACCAGCGGCGTGGTCGAAGCCGCGTTGACCAGATTGCCCGGCTTGACGTTCAGAATTCCGGCGCGACCGGAAATGGGCGCGGTGATGCGCGTGTAATCGAACTGCGCTTGCACCGCTTTCAGCGCGGCCTGATCGGCGCGCACCGTAGCCATCGCCGCCTGCTCTTGCGCTACCGCCTGCGCGAATTCCTGCTGCGTCACGTATTCCATTTC
>JAGVNQ010000157.1 GCA_020053195.1 Sideroxydans sp. | reverse complement strand
GCTGGCGGTCTCGTATTCGACGTGGGCGGTGTTGATGGTGATGCCGCGCGCCTTTTCTTCCGGTGCCGCGTCGATCTGGTCGTATGCCTTAGCTTCGCCACCGAATTTCTTCGACAACACCATGGTGATCGCCGCTGTCAGGGTGGTTTTGCCGTGGTCAACGTGACCAATCGTGCCGACGTTTACGTGCGGCTTTGTACGTTCAAATTTACTCTTTGCCATGATTAAGTTCTCCGAATGGTCTTTAAATTATTTCTTGCTGTTCATCACTGCTTCAGCAACGCTCTTGGGTGCTTCTGTGTAGTGCTTGAATTCCATGGTGTAGGTTGCACGACCCTGGGTCGCGGAACGCAACGCAGTCGAGTAACCGAACATCTCGGCCAACGGTACTTCGGCCTTCACTGTCTTGCCGCCACCCGCCATATCGTCCATACCCTGCACCATGCCACGGCGCGAGGACAAATCGCCCATCACTGTACCGGTGTAGTCTTCCGGGGTTTCCACTTCCACCGACATCATCGGCTCCAGCAGCACCGGGCTCGCTTTGCGCATACCGTCCTTGAACGCCATGGAAGCCGCCATCTTGAAGGCGTTTTCGTTGGAGTCCACATCATGGTAAGAACCGTCAAACAGAGTGACCTTAACATCCACCACCGGAAATCCGGCCAAAACACCGCTCGGCAAGGATTCGCGCAACCCCTTTTCCACTGCGGGAATAAACTCGCGCGGAACAGTACCACCCTTGATCGCATCGACAAACTCAAAACCTTTACCTGTCTCGTTCGGCTCCATCTTGATCCACACGTGACCGTACTGGCCGCGACCGCCGGTCTGCTTGGCATACTTGCCTTCGACTTCGACTGGCTTGCGGATTGCCTCGCGGTAGGCCACTTGTGGCGCACCCACGTTTGCTTCCACGCCGAACTCGCGCTTCATGCGGTCAACCAGAATTTCCAGGTGCAATTCACCCATACCGGACATGATAGTCTGACCGGACTCTTCGTCGGTGCGCACACGGAATGAAGGATCTTCTGCCGCCAAGCGACCCAGCGCAATACCCATCTTCTCCTGATCCACCTTGGTCTTCGGCTCGACAGCAACGTGAATCACCGGCTCCGGGAAAATCATGCGCTCAAGAATAATTGGCTTGTTGACATCACACAACGATTCGCCGGTGGTCACCTCCTTTAAACCGATACAGGCAGCAATGTCACCAGCCAGAATCTCATCAACCTCTTTGCGCTCGTTTGCGTGCATCTGCACAATACGGCCAATACGCTCTTTCTTGCCACGGATCGGGTTGTAAACCGTATCCCCCTTTTTCAGCACGCCGGAATAGACGCGCACAAAAGTCAGCTGCCCCACAAACGGATCGGTCATCAGCTTGAATGCCAGCGCAGAGAAGCTCTCGCTGTCATCTGCCTTACGCGATGTCGGAACACCTTCTTCGGTCTCGCCGGTCACATCAGGAATATCAACTGGCGATGGCAGATACATAATCACGGCATCCAGCATGCGCTGCACACCCTTGTTCTTGAACGCGGAACCGCACAACATCGGCTGAATTTCACAGGCAATGGTCCGAGTACGAATACCGAGAATGATTTGCTCTTCAGTCAGCTCGCCATTTTCGAGATACTGATTCATCAATTCCTCGGACGCTTCCGCAGCTGTCTCAACCATCTTTGCACGCCACTCATTGGCACTCGCCACCAACTCAGCCGGAATCTCTTTGTATTCAAACTTCATTCCTTGGGAAGCTTCATCCCAAATGATTGCTCTCATCTTGACCAAATCGACAACGCCAGTGAATCCTTCTTCCGCACCGATAGGGATCACGAGCGGAACCGGGGTGGCCCTCAGACGGGTTTCCATCTGGGTAACCACCTTGAAGAAATTCGCTCCGGTACGGTCCATCTTATTAACAAAGGCCAGGCGCGGAACTTTGTACTTGTTCGCCTGCCGCCAAACGGTTTCGGACTGTGGTTGCACACCACCCACAGCGCAATAAACCATGCACGCACCGTCCAGCACACGCATGGAACGCTCCACCTCAATGGTGAAGTCCACGTGCCCCGGGGTATCAATGATGTTGAAGCGATGCTCGGGATAGGAATTGTCCATCCCCTTCCAGAAGCAAGTGGTCGCCGCAGAAGTGATGGTGATGCCGCGCTCCTGCTCCTGCTCCATCCAGTCCATCGTGGCCGCACCGTCATGCACCTCACCGATCTTGTGGCTTACACCCGTATAAAACAGGATGCGCTCGGTGGTCGTTGTTTTACCCGCATCAATGTGCGCACTGATGCCGATGTTGCGATAGCGTTCGATTGGTGTTTTGCGTGCCACGATAAATTACCTAACTTAATATTCTTTTTAGAAACGGAAATGCGAGAACGCCTTGTTGGCATCTGCCATACGATGAACTTCTTCGCGCTTCTTGACCGCACCACCACGACCCTCGGATGCATCGATCAGCTCGCCGGCCAGACGCATGCCCATGGATTTCTCACCGCGTTTGCGCGCAAACTCTTTCAGCCAACGCATCGCCAGCGCCATACGACGCGACGGACGCACTTCGACCGGAACCTGATAGTTGGCACCGCCAACACGACGACTCTTCACTTCAACCTGAGGCTTGGCATTGGAGATCGCCTGATTGAACACCTCGATCGGATCTTTGCCGCTCTTTTTCGCGACTTGCTCCAGCGCGCCGTACAAAATACGCTCGGCAACCGACTTCTTGCCAGCCGTCATCAATACGTTAACGAACTTGGAAAGATCCTGATTCCCGTACTTGGGATCCGGCAGGACTTCGCGCTTGGGGACTTCTCTACGTCTTGGCATATCAATACCTCAGTTATATCTATCTAATTCGGAATTACGCTTTTTTCGGGCGTTTTGCACCGTACTTGGAGCGAGACTGCTTACGATCCTTCACGCCAGCCGTATCGAGGCTGCCGCGCACCATGTGGTAACGCACACCCGGCAAGTCTTTCACACGACCACCACGCAACAGCACCACGCTGTGCTCTTGCAGGTTATGACCCTCACCGCCAATGTAGGAGATGACCTCAAAGCCGTTGGTCAAGCGCACCTTGGCCACCTTGCGCAACGCAGAGTTAGGCTTTTTGGGTGTCGTGGTGTAAACGCGAGTACAAACGCCGCGTTTTTGTGGGCTGCCAGCAAGCGCAGGCACCTTACTCTTGGTCACTTCGGCAGTGCGCCCTGTGCGCACTAACTGGTTAATAGTTGGCATTATTTATTCCGCTTCCTGAAAACTGGTTATAAATCTAATGGTTAAACCTCAAAACACCGCTCTGCGCTATCTCCGCACCAACTTGCACAGAAATGCGCGGACTAAAAAGACCGCGCATTCTATTGACGAAGCCCATGCCTGTCAAGCAACTACACGCCTTCCGATGCCTCCGTTGCCGCTGCAATCTCGGCCAACCCTGCGCCAGCGGCAATGTCCAGCCCCAAACGTTGTTTGCGTCGCGCCGTGTGGTAAGCCAAGCCCGTACCAGCCGGGATGAGACGGCCGACGATGACGTTTTCCTTGAGGCCGCGCAAATCGTCCTTCTTGCCCATGATCGCCGCTTCGGTCAGCACGCGCGTGGTCTCTTGGAAAGAAGCCGCAGAGATGAACGAATCGGTGGACAACGATGCCTTGGTGATACCCAGCAACATGTACTGGAAAGTGGCTGGCTGCTTGTCTGCCGCCTGCACACGCTCGTTTTCGATCAACAACTCGGCGCGCTCAACTTGCTCGTTCGGGATAAAGTTCGTTTCACCCGCATCCACAATCTGCACGCGGCGCAGCATCTGGCGCACGATCACTTCGATGTGCTTGTCATTGATCTTCACGCCTTGCAGGCGATACACGTCCTGCACTTCGTCGGTGATATAACGCGCCAGCGCTTCAATACCCAGCAAACGCAAGATGTCGTGCGGATCAGCCGGGCCATCGACAATCATTTCGCCCTGATTCACCACCTGACCGTCGTGTACCAGCACATGCTTATCCTTGGTAATCAGGAATTCATGTGCTTCGCCGGAGGTATCGGTGATAACCAAACGCTGCTTGCCCTTGGTCTCTTTACCGAACGAAGCCGTGCCAGTGACTTCCGCCAGCATGCCCGCATCCTTCGGCGAACGCGCTTCGAACAATTCAGCGACACGCGGCAGACCGCCGGTAATGTCGCGCGTCTTGGAGCTTTCCTGCGGGATACGCGCCAGCACATCGCCGACACCCACATGCAGCCCATCTTCCACCGTGATGATGGAGCCGACCTGGAATGTCACCGAAATAGCCGTGTCTGTACCAGCGATCTTGATCTCATTGCCCGACTCGTCCAACAGGCGTACCAGCGGACGCACCCCTTTGCCGGTGGTGGAGCGCTTGGGATCAATTACCACCAGCGTTGAAAGGCCGGTCACTTCGTCGATCTGTTTGGCGACAGTGGAACCCTCTTCCACATTTTCGAAACGCACTTGACCCGCGTATTCGGTAATGATCGGACGAGTATGCGGATCCCAAGTGGCCAGCACCACACCCGCCTTGACGTTTGCGCCCTCGCGTTCGGTCAGGTTCGCGCCGTATGGCACCTTGTGACGCTCGCGCTCGCGACCATGATCGTCGGTCACCATCACTTCGCCGGAACGCGCCACCACCACCAGTTCGCCGCGCGCCGTAGTCACAGTGCGCATGTTCGGGCTGTACTTGATCAGACCGTTAGACTTGCTCTCGACCTGGCTGGCCACCACGGTACGCGATGCCGCGCCACCGATGTGGAAGGTACGCATGGTCAACTGGGTACCCGGTTCGCCGATGGACTGCGCGGCGATTACACCGACCGCCTCACCCACGTTAATTTGACCGCCACGACCCAAGTCGCGGCCATAACACTTGGCGCACAATCCATAACGCGTATCGCAGGTCAACGGTGTGCGCACGCGCACTTCGTCGATACCCAGCGACTCAATGAGCTCCACCTTGTCTTCGTCGAGCAGCGTATTGGCTTCATACACCGTTTCGCCGGTTTCTGGATTCACCACATCGGCTGCCACCACGCGTCCGAGGATGCGCTCGCGCAACGCCTCGATCACTTCGCCCCCTTCAACCAGCGCCTTCATCGAACGACCATTTGTGGTGCCGCAATCATCTTCGGTAATGACCAAATCTTGCGTCACATCGACCAGACGGCGCGTCAGGTAACCGGAGTTCGCTGTCTTCAACGCCGTATCCGCCAAGCCCTTACGCGCGCCGTGCGTGGAGATGAAGTACTGCAACATGTTCAGACCTTCGCGGAAGTTCGCGGTAATCGGTGTCTCAATAATCGAGCCGTCCGGTTTGGCCATCAGGCCGCGCATACCGGACAACTGACGAATCTGCGCCGCAGAACCGCGCGCGCCGGAGTCGGCCATCATGTAGATGGAGTTGAACGACTCTTGCGACACAACCTTGCCCTTCTTGTCGAGCACGGCCTCGCCGGTCTTGCGATCCAGCACCGGTTCGGAACCCAATTGATCCATCATCGCCTTGGCGACCTGATCGCCAGTGCGGCCCCAGATGTCCACCACCTTGTTGTAGCGTTCGCCCTGGGTCACCAGACCGGAGGTGTACTGCGTTTGAATCTCGTGTACTTCTTTTTCCGCAGCGGCGATCAACTCGTTCTTCTGTTGCGGAACCAGCATATCGTCCACACAGATCGAGATGCCGGCACGGGTCGCATAGGCGAAACCGGTGTACATCAACTGGTCGGCCATGATGACCGTGTCGCGCAAACCGCAACGGCGGAAGCTGGCGTTGATCATGCGAGAAATTTCTTTCTTCTTGAGCGCCTTGTTCACGAAACTGAACGGCAAGTTCGCGGGCAACAATTCGGACAGAATGGCGCGACCGACCGTGGTTTCGTAACGCGTGAATTTATCCTGTTTTTCGCCCGCATCGTTGGTCACTACTTCCTTGATGCGCACCATCACCTTGGCTTGCAAATCAACGTGGCCGGAACGGTAAGCACGCAGCACTTCGGATACATCGGCCAGCATCGCGCCTTCGCCCAATGCGCCGATTCTCTCGCGCGTCATGTAATACAGACCCAGCACGATGTCTTGCGACGGCACGATGATAGGTTCGCCGTTGGCTGGCGACAGCACGTTGTTGGATGCCAGCATCAGCGTGCGCGCTTCCATCTGCGCTTCCAGCGACAGCGGTACGTGAACAGCCATCTGGTCACCGTCGAAGTCGGCGTTGAATGCTGTACACACCAGCGGATGCAACTGGATTGCTTTGCCTTCGATCAGGATAGGCTCGAACGCCTGGATACCCAGACGGTGCAATGTCGGCGCGCGGTTCAGCATCACCGGATGTTCGCGGATCACCTCTTCCAGAATATCCCACACGATGGGCTCTTCCGCCTCGACCATGCGCTTGCCGGCCTTGATCGTGGTGGCCAACCCCATTTTTTCCAGACGCTCGAAGATGAATGGCTTGAATAGTTCCAGCGCCATCTTCTTGGGCAGACCGCATTGATGCAGTTTCAGTTGCGGACCCACCACAATCACGGAACGACCGGAGTAGTCCACGCGCTTGCCCAGCAAGTTTTGACGGAAACGACCGCCCTTGCCCTTAATCATGTCGGCCAACGACTTCAGCGGACGCTTGTTGGCACCCGTCATCGCTTTACCGCGACGGCCGTTATCCAGCAGCGAATCCACCGACTCTTGCAGCATGCGCTTTTCGTTGCGCACGATAATGTCCGGCGCTTTGAGTTCCAGCAAGCGGCGCAGACGGTTGTTACGGTTGATCACGCGGCGATACAGATCGTTCAAATCGGAGGTGGCGAAACGCCCGCCGTCCAACGGCACCAGCGGACGCAGTTCTGGCGGCAGCACCGGCAACACTTCCATCACCATCCATTCCGGCTTGATACCGGACTGGGTGAACGCCTCCAAAACCTTCAAGCGCTTGGCGTATTTTTTGATCTTGGTCTCGGAGCTGGTCGCTTCCAATTCGGCGCGCAACTTTTCGATCTCGGCGGGCACATCCAGCGCGCGCAACAACGCGCGCACGCCTTCCGCGCCCATCACTGCGGAGAATTCGTCACCGTATTCTTCGATCTTGGCGATGTAGTCATCTTCCGTCAGCAATTGCGCGCGATTCAGCGGGGTCATGCCCGGCTCGGTCACCACGTAGGCTTCGAAGTACAACACACGCTCGATGTCGCGCAGCGTCATATCCAGCACCATACCCAAACGGGATGGCAGCGACTTCAAGAACCAGATATGCGCGACTGGCGAAGCCAGCTCGATGTGACCCATGCGCTCGCGGCGCACCTTGGACAGCGTGACTTCGACGCCGCATTTTTCGCAAATCACGCCGCGATGTTTCAAGCGCTTGTACTTGCCGCACAAACATTCGTAATCCTTCACCGGACCGAATATCTTGGCGCAGAACAGACCGTCGCGCTCGGGCTTGAAGGTGCGGTAATTGATTGTTTCCGGCTTCTTCACTTCGCCGTAAGACCAGGAACGGATCTTCTCTGGAGAAGCCAGACCGATTTTGATCGAATCGAACTCTTCCTTTTGCGTAACTTGCTTAAACAGATCCAATATTGATTTCATGTGTAACTCCTAAACCTAATGAGTGGAGAGTAGGTAGTAGCTAGTCGTTAGTAAACCCGCGCAGCGACAACTAACGACTACCGACTTACAACTAACGACTAATGTCGAACCAGATCAATGTCGATACCGAGTGAACGGATTTCCTTGGTCAGCACGTTGAACGACTCCGGCATTCCGGCATCGATCTTGTGATCGCCCTTGACGATGTTTTCATAGACCTTGGTACGTCCGTTAACGTCATCCGACTTGACGGTGAGCATTTCCTGCAGCGTGTACGCCGCGCCGTATGCTTCCAGCGCCCACACTTCCATTTCACCAAAACGCTGACCACCGAACTGCGCCTTACCACCCAGCGGTTGCTGGGTAACCAAACTGTACGGACCGGTCGAACGCGCGTGCATCTTGTCGTCCACCAAGTGGTGCAGCTTGAGCACGTGCATGTAACCCACGGTCACCTTGCGGTCGAAGGCATCGCCGGTGCGTCCGTCATACAACTGAATCTGACCGGAAGTGGGCAGATCGGCCAAGGCCAGCAACTCCTTGATTTCTTCCTCGCTCGCGCCGTCGAATACCGGGGTTGCGAACGGCACACCTGCGCGCAGGTTACGGCACATTTCCAGCACTTCTTCGTCGGTGAATTCGGCGATCTCTTCGGCCTGCTCACCCTTGTAAATCTTGCCCAGGAACTTGCGCACGTCAGCAATCTTGGCTTGCGTTTCCAACATGTGGGCGATCTTTTTGCCCAGTCCTTTGGCTGCCCAACCCAGATGCACTTCCAGCACCTGACCGATGTTCATACGCGACGGCACGCCCAACGGGTTCAGCACGATATCAACCGGTGAGCCGTCAGCCATGTGCGGCATGTCTTCCACCGGCACAATACGCGACACCACACCTTTGTTACCGTGACGACCGGCCATCTTGTCGCCGGGTTGCAGACGGCGCTTCACCGCCACATACACCTTGACCATCTTCTGCACACCAGCTTGCAACTCATCGCCTTGTGTCAGTTTTTTCTTCTTCAGTTCGAACGCAGCATCGAATTCCACGCGCTTCTGCGCCAGACCTTCTTTGACTTGCTCCATCTGCGCCGCCACTTCGTCGTCGGCCACGCGGATGTCGAACCACTGGTGATGCTCGACGCTATGCAAATATTCCTTGTTCAGTTTGGTGCCTTTGGCCAGTTTCTTCGGACCGCCGTTGGCAACCTTGTTGTGCAGCAGTTTTTCCAAACGTGCGAACAAGTCGGCCTCGACGATACGCATCTGGTCGGCCAAGTCTTTCTTGTAACGAGCCAGCTCATCGTCGATGATTTGCTGCGCGCGCTTGTCGCGTTGCAAACCTTCGCGGGTGAACACTTGCACGTCGATCACCGTACCGGATATACCGGCCTTCACGCGCAGCGAAGTGTCCTTCACGTCGGAAGCCTTCTCGCCGAAAATTGCGCGCAGCAGTTTTTCTTCCGGCGTCAGTTGGGTTTCGCCCTTGGGGGTGACCTTGCCTACCAACACATCACCCACACCGACTTCAGCGCCGATGTGTACGATACCGCACTCGTCCAGACGCGCCATTTGCGCTTCGGACAGGTTGGGGATGTCGCGCGTGATTTCTTCCGTGCCCAGCTTGGTGTCGCGCGCCATCACCGTTAGCTCTTCGATATGGATCGAAGTGAAACGATCTTCGGCCACCACACGCTCGGAGATCATGATCGAGTCTTCGTAGTTATAGCCGTTCCAAGGCATGAACGCGATCATCATGTTCTGGCCCAGCGCCAGCTCGCCCATGTCGGTCGAAGCACCGTCGGCCACCACGTCGCCGCGCGCGATCACATCGCCCACACGTACCAGCGGACGCTGGTTAATGTTGGTGTTCTGGTTGGAACGGGTGTACTTGGTCAGGTTGTAGATGTCCACACCGACTTCGCCCGCCACGGTTTCTTCGTCATTCACGCGCACCACGATACGACCGGAGTCCACGTAATCCACGCGGCCGCCGCGCCATGCCTGCACTGCTGTGCCGGAGTCAACCGCCACCGTACGTTCGATGCCGGTTCCGACCAAGGCCTTTTCGGCACGCAACACAGGTACTGCCTGGCGTTGCATGTTGGCACCCATCAAGGCACGGTTCGCGTCATCGTGTTCCAGAAACGGAATCAGCGAAGCCGCAACCGACACTACCTGCGCTGGAGCCACGTCCATGTATTCGATGTTTTGCGGTTCGGCCAAAACAAATTCATTGTGCTGGCGTGCGGACACGATGTCGTTGGTGAAGTGGCCTTTCTTGTCCAGTTCCGCATTCGCCTGAGCGATGGTGAACTTGCCTTCTTCGATAGCGGACAAATAATCCACATCTTCCGTGGCGCGGCTTTTCACCACGCGACGGTACGGTGTTTCGATGAAGCCGTAGTCATTGGTGCGTGCGTACAACGCCAGCGAGTTAATCAGGCCGATGTTCGGACCTTCCGGTGTTTCAATCGGGCACACGCGGCCATAGTGAGTCGGATGCACGTCACGCACCTCGAAGCCTGCGCGTTCGCGCGTCAAACCGCCAGGTCCCAGCGCGGAGATACGACGCTTGTGCGTCACTTCCGCCAGCGGGTTGGTTTGATCCATAAACTGCGACAATTGCGAAGAACCGAAGAACTCCTTCACCGCAGCAGAAATCGGCTTGGCGTTAATCAGATCATGCGGCATCAGGTTGTCGGCTTCGGCTTGGCCCAGACGCTCTTTTACAGCGCGCTCGACGCGCGCCAGACCGACGCGGAACTGGTTTTCGGCCAATTCGCCCACGGCGCGCACACGACGGTTACCCAAGTGGTCGATGTCGTCGATCTCGCCGCGACCATTGCGCAACTCGACCAGAATCTTCACCACTTCCACGATGTCTTCATTCGACAGCGTGACCGCGCCAGTCAGCTCGGGGCGACCCACGCGGCGGTTGAATTTCATACGCCCTACGCTGGACAAGTCGTAACGTTCATCGCTGAAGAACAAGCCGTTGAACAGCCCTTCCACCGCTTCTTCGGTAGGCGGCTCGCCGGGACGCATCATGCGATAGATCGCCACGCGCGCCGTCCATTGGTCGGTCGTCTCGTCCGTGCGCAGGGTCTGCGAAATGAACGCACCCTGATCCAGATCGTTGGTGTAAAGCGTGTGTATCTTGCTGATACCCGCAGCTTGCAGTTTACCCAGCAATGTTTCGGTAATTTCGTCGTTGGCATTGGCGATGATTTCGCCGCTGTCCGTATCGACGATGTTTTGCGCCAGCACTCGACCGAGCAGGAAGTCTTCTGCCACGGCCAGCTTGTCAATACCCGCTTCTTGAATCTCGCGGATGTGGCGCACGGTGATGCGCTTATCCTTGGCGACAATGAGTTTGCCTTTGCCTTCAATGTCGAAGCGCGCGATTTCGCCGCGCAAACGCTCGGGCACCACTTCGAACTGAATGCCCTTCTTGCCGAAGTGGAATGTGTCGTTGCTGAAGAACATCGCCAGAATTTGTTCCGGCGTAAAGCCCAGCGACTTCAACAGAATGGTCACCGGCATCTTGCGGCGACGGTCGATACGGAAATACACGTAGTCCTTGGCATCGAATTCAAAGTCCAACCAAGAGCCGCGATAAGGAATCACGCGCGCGGAGAACAACAGCTTGCCGGAAGCATGCGTTTTACCACGGTCATGCTCGAAAAACACGCCGGGCGAACGGTGCAACTGCGACACGATCACACGCTCGGTGCCGTTAATCACGAACGAGCCGGTGTTGGTCATCAATGGGATTTCGCCCATATAGACTTCCTGCTCTTTCACTTCCTTCACGGTCGGCTTGGACGCTTCCTTGTCCAGAATGGTCAGACGCACGCGGGCGCGCAATGGTGAAGCATAGGTCAGGCCGCGTTGTTGGCACTCGCGCACATCGAACGGGGGCATGCCCAGTTGATAGCTGACGAAGTCCAGACGGGCAAATTTATTGTGGCTTTCAATCGGAAAAATCGAATTGAAGGCGGCTTGCAAACCTTCATTCTTGCGCTGCGCCGGAGTATTCCAGGCTTGCAGGAAAGCGCTATACGACTCCAGCTGAGTGGACAGCAAGAAGGGCACCGGCAAAGCGCCTTTGCGTTTTGCAAAACTCTTACGAATACGTTTTTTCTCGGTGAAAGAGTAGCTCATAAAATCTCCACGACAGTTGGAAAACAAAGTTTGCAAACTTTTGCCTTGCGGCAAAATGCCTGCATTAATCACTTCAGAGTAGGCTAACCCTCAGGTTAGGCCGGGACTAAAAGACAAGGGACAGAAAGCGACCATGACGCTTGCTAACCGTTGGCCTCTAATTTCAAAAGGGGGCAACCAGTTTCTTTTTCAGAAGCGGCAAAAGGCTGACGGGTTACCCGTCAGCCTTTTACTTAGCGCAATGTTTACTTGATTTCGACAGATGCGCCAGCTTCAATCAGTTGCTTGGCGACTGCATCTGCATCCGCCTTGTTGATACCTTCCTTCACGGGCTTCGGTGCGCCGTCCACCAGATCCTTGGCTTCTTTCAAGCCCAGACCGGTAATTGCGCGAACCACCTTGATCACGTTAACCTTGGCTTCGCCAGCGGCTTTCAGAATCACGGTGAATTCAGTTTGCTCGGCAGCAGCAGCCGGAGCAGCACCGCCGCCAGCAGCAGGGGCGGACATTGCGGCAGCAGACACGCCGAATTTTTCTTCGACAGCCTTCACCAGTTCATTGAGTTCCAGCACAGACATGCCGTCCAGTGCTGCCAAAAATGCGTCTTTATCAAATGCCATGTTGTTCTTCCTGAATTAAGAGATCGAAATAAATTAAGCGGTAGCAGCCGATTTTTGCTCTGCCACTGCAGCCAATACGCGTGCCATACCGGAAATGGGCGATTGCAAAACACCGAGCAATTGCGCCAACAGAACTTCCTTGGGCGGTACGGTGGCCAATGCGGAAACGCCCGCCAAGTCCAGCACCTTGCCGTTGTAAGCACCTGCTTTGATTACCAGCTTTGGGTTGGTTTTGGAGAAGTCGTACACCACTTTCGCGGCGGCAACTGCATCATTGCTGATGCCGTAAACCAACGGCCCCACCATCTTGTCAGCCAACGTTTCGAACTGCGTACCTTGCACCGCACGGCGAGCCAGCGTGTTTTTCAACACGCGCAAATACACACCAGAGTTGCGTGCATTGGCACGCAGCTTGGTGATGTCGCTGACTGCAATGCCGCGATACTCAGCCAGAACGATGGTCTGAGCCTGCGCCACTTGCGCGCTGACTTCCGCGACTACCGCTTGCTTTTCTTGCAGATTTAGACTCAAAGTCTTCCTCCATCCTTACTGTGGAATATCTCGCCGTAGCTCGATATTCCGATTAACGACCGCGTCCTCAAGACAGGGAAATACATAAACTTCCTGCTCGCGGGCACACCATCTACGTGGGCAGACGCAACTTCCGTCAATTAAATCTCCGGCCAACCGCGCCTTCGACACCTACGGTCTTTGATAATCTGCCTATGCTGCCAGCAGTCAAAGAACATAAGGCAACGGGGCAAAACCCCGTCACCAAATTCAAAACATTAAGAGACCAGGCTGGCCTGTTCGACGCGAATACCGACACCCATGGTGCTGGAAATCGCCACCTTCTTCAGGTAAACACCCTTGGAAGATGCAGGCTTGGCCTTGTTCAACGCATCAATCAACGCCAGCATATTCTCGCGCAAGGCTTCCGGTGCGAACGAAGCGCGACCGATTGTGCACTGAATGATGCCGTTCTTGTCTGTGCGGTACTGCACCTGACCGGCCTTGGCGTTCTTCACCGCACCCGCCACATCGGCAGTCACCGTGCCCACCTTGGGGTTGGGCATCAAACCGCGCGGACCGAGAATCTGACCCAATTGACCGACGATACGCATCGCATCGGGAGAGGCGATCACCACGTCGAAGTCCATCTTGCCGCCTTTGATGGTTTCGGCCAAATCTTCAAAACCGACAATGTCTGCACCCGCCGCCCGAGCTTCTTCAGCCTTGGCTCCTTGCGCGAATACCGCCACGCGCATGGTTTTGCCGGTGCCCTTTGGCAACACGACAGAGCCGCGCACCAATTGGTCGGACTTCTTGGCATCCACGCCCAGATTCACCGCCACGTCAATGGACTCATCGAATTTTGCTTTTGCGGTTTCTTTTACCAGCTTCAACGCTTCATCCAGCGCGTACAGCTTGTTACGGTCAACCTTGGCGACGAGCGCCTTATAACGCTTGGAAACTTGTGCCATGTTATTTCACCCCTTCAACGGTAATGCCCATGCTGCGCGCGCTACCGGCAATGGTGCGTACTGCCGCATCCAAATCAGCCGCCGTCAGGTCGGGTTGTTTGGCTTTGGCGATGTCTTCCGCTTGTTGGCGGGTCAGCTTGCCGACTTTGTCGGTATGCGGTGTTTTGCTACCCTTTTGCACACCGGCAGCCTTCTTGATCAGAATGGTTGCGGGTGGAGTCTTCATCACGAAGGTGAAGCTCTTGTCCGCAAACGCGGTGATCACCACCGGAATGGGCAGACCTGGCTCAACACCTTGGGTCTGCGCGTTAAACGCCTTGCAGAATTCCATGATATTCAGTCCGCGCTGACCGAGTGCGGGACCGATGGGAGGACTGGGATTGGCCTTGCCGGCCGGAACTTGCAGCTTGATATAGCCGATAATTTTCTTTGCCACGTTGCTACTCCTTACTTAGTGGGTTAAACGCATACCGCAACTACTCCGATACGCTCCCCGTTTGTCATGCCGGAAATTCCGGCGCTCAACATCAGGCTTTTTCCACTTGCCCGAAATTCAGTTCCACAGGTGTGGAGCGACCAAAAATGGTGACCGCCACCCGCAGCTTGCTCTTGTCGTAATTGACATCTTCCACCATGCCGTTGAAGTCGGTGAACGGGCCTTCCTTGACACGCACCGCTTCGCCCACTTCGAACAGCACCTTGGGACGCGGCTTTTCAACACCGGCCTGCATTTGCTGCATGATGGTATCGACTTCTTTTTGACTGATAGGCGACGGTTTCATCGCGCTGCCGCCCAGAAAGCCGGTAACCTTGGGCGTATTCTTCACCAAGTGCCACGACTCGTCGGTCATTTCCATCTCGACCAGCAAATAGCCGGGGAAAAACTTGCGCTCGCTGATCGTCTTCTGGCCGGATTTCAACTCGACCACTTCCTCGACCGGAACCAATATTTGGCCAAATAAATCCTGCACACCTGCGCGGTCTATGCGTTCTTGCAACGCGCGCTGCACGCTTTTTTCGAACTGGGAGTACGTATGCACCACATACCAACGCTTGGTCATCAATCGCTCCGTCCCATCATAAGGTTAACCAACGACAGCAGAATCGCATCTACTCCCCACAGGAACAGCGCCATCACCACCGCGAACAGAATCACCACACCCGTGGTTTGCATCGTTTCTTTTTTCGTCGGCCACACCACCCGCTTGGCCTCGGCCACCGATTCTTTGGTGAAGCCGAAAAACTGCTTGCCGGATGCGGTTGTCCAGAACACCCCCACCGCAAGCAACACGCCGAGCAGCACCGACAATAGACGCAGCACTGCAGCGCTTTCTTGCAGTGCATAGAAGCCGACAACTCCCGCAACTACCAGCAGGAGCGCAACCAGCAATTTGATTTTGTCAGCCATGAATGAACAGTCCGTTTCTACTTTACTAACTGGCAGGCCAGGAGGGTCTCGAACCCCCAACCCTCGGTTTTGGAGACCGATACTCTACCAATTGAGCTACTGGCCTATAAAAAATAGTTGTTAGTCATTAGCTGTTAGTCGCTAGTTGGTTTTGTCCGCTACGCGAAACTGCCTCAACTAACGACTTACGCCTAACGACTAGCGACTGAATTACTCGATAACCTTAGCAACCACACCCGCACCGACAGTACGACCGCCTTCACGAATCGCGAAGCGCAGGCCCTCTTCCATGGCGATAGGGTTGATCAGGTTGACGGTGATGCTGACGTTGTCGCCGGGCATGACCATCTCGGTTCCTGCCGGCAGTTCGACCGCACCGGTTACG
>JAGVNQ010000197.1 GCA_020053195.1 Sideroxydans sp. | reverse complement strand
GCCTGCGCGTCTTCCTTGGTTTCAAACTTGAGTTTGTCCAGCTTGGACAGACCGTCCACCAGATCGGCCACCGGCTTGCCGAAGCGTTCGGCGATTTGTTCGATGCCGATGTTGGTGTCTTCCGCCACGTCGTGCAGCAAAGCGGCGGTGATCGCCTGCGCGTCCAGATGCAGCGGTGTGAGAATGCGCGCGACGGCGATGGGGTGGGTGATGTAGGGTGCGCCCGACTGGCGCAGTTGGCCTTGATGCGCGCTGTTGCTGAAATTTAACGCGTCTTGAATCAGCGCCACGTCCTCGGATTTCAGGTAGGCGGAAACCTCATGCAAAAGGGCATCGGCATCGGCTGGGGTCATGTAGCGTAGAAGCCGCCGACATTGCGTCGGCGGCGATCAATCACGCCATACCGCGATTCAGGATTTCGATGCCGACTTTGCCTTCGCTGATTTCGCGCAGGGCGACGACGGTGGGTTTGTCTTTGCTGGCTTCGACCAGATGGCTTGCGCCGTTGGCCAGTTGGCGCGCGCGGTAGGCGGCGGCCAGCGTCAGTTCAAAGCGGTTGGGGATGTACTTCATGCAATCTTCGACGGTGATACGTGCCATGGTTTATTTCTCCGGTTTCTGTAATTGATTGATGAGTTGCTGGTGGCTGGCCAGTTGGCGCGACCCCCGCAAACGGGCGGCGAGCACAACGGCATTCAGCTCGCGCAGTGCCTCGTTCAGGTTGTCGTTGATAATAACATAGTCGAACTCGGCCACATGCGACACATCCTCGCCCGCCGCCGCCAGGCGCTTGGCGATCACCTCGGCATTGTCCTTGCCGCGTCCGGTCAGGCGCTGTTCCAGCGCTTGCAGCGACGGCGGCAGGATGAAAATGCTGAGGCATTGCGGGAACAGTTTGCGCACTTGCTGCGCACCCTGCCAGTCGATTTCCAGCAGGATGTCCTGGCCTTTGGAGATTTCCTGCGTGATCCACAGTTGCGAAGTGCCGTACAGATTGCCATACACTTCGGCGCTTTCCAGAAATTCGCCGCGTGCGGCCATTTCCAGAAAATGCTCGCGGCTGACAAAGTGATAATCCTTGCCGTTGACTTCGCCCGCACGCGGCGGGCGCGTGGTGTAAGACACCGACAGGCGGATCTGCGGGTTGATGTTGAGCAACGCCTGCACCAGACTGGTTTTACCCGCGCCCGAGGGCGCGCTAATCACGAAAAGACTGCCGGACATGATGGATACCCCTTATTCGATATTCTGTACTTGTTCGCGCATTTGTTCGATCAGCAGCTTGATGTCCATGGCGCAACGCGAGACTTCGCTATCCACCGATTTGGAACCCAGCGTGTTGGCTTCGCGGTGTAATTCCTGCATCAAAAAATCCAGCCGTTTGCCGATCGCGCCGCCCTTGGCCAACACGCGCTTCACTTCTTCCAGATGCGTGTGCAGGCGCGAAAGCTCTTCATCCACATCAACCTTACTGGCGTACAGCGTGATTTCCTGGCGCACACGCTCGTCGTCTGCGCTGCCCAGCGCTTCCAGCAGGCGCGCGCGCAATTTGGCTTCGTAGCCGGCGATGGCGGCGGGGATGCGCGGGGCAACGGCGGCGCGCAGGGTTTCGATTTGCGTCACGCGCTCCAGCATAAAGTTTTTGAGCTTTTCGCCTTCGCGCTGGCGTGAGGCGGCGAACTCTTGCAGCACTTGTTTCAACAGGGCTTGCAGCGTGGTTTGCAGGGCATCGGCGGAAAGCGATGCGCTTTCCAACACGCCGCTCCAGCGCAACACGTCGGCCACGGTAAGTTCGGGTGCATTGGGGATTTCCTCGCGTACCCGCGTGCTCCACGCCGCCAACTGTTGCAGCATGGCGGGGTTGAGTTGCGCCGGGGTTTGCGCGGACTGGCGCGCGGCATATCCGATGCGGCAATCCACTTTGCCGCGCGTCAATTGTGCGGCAATGGCTTCGCGCAAAGCGGGTTCGAGCGAGCGCAACTCGTCCACCATGCGGATTTGCAGGTCGAGATAACGGTGGTTGACCGAACGCAATTCCAAAGTGAGCGAGCCGCCGTCGAATTCGGCGGTGGCGACGGCAAAGCCGGTCATGCTGTAGGTCATGGAGACTCCAGTAAATAAAATACACGGGCTGAATGCGGCGCATTATATTACGATTGCATCTCGTCACCGCCCCGGAACAGTAATCGGGCTCACAAAAATCAGGGAAAAAATGAAGTTCGCAGTCCATCAGGTCAACCACATCGGTGGCCGCAAATACAATCAGGACCGCGTGGGATATTCCTATACCAACGACGCGTTATTGCTGGTGCTGGCCGACGGCATGGGCGGGCATTTGCACGGCGAGATCGCCGCGCAGATCGCCGTGAACACTTTCATGCGCGCGTTCAGCCACATCGAACAAGGGCGCGTGCAGGAGCCGGAAGTATTTTTGCGCACCACCATGCGCGACGGGCACGACGCGATCATCGACTACGCGCGCGAACAACAGCTGGGCGGCAATCCGGGCACAACCTGCGTCGCGGCGCTGGTGCAGGACGGCCAGTTATGGATTGCCCATGCCGGAGATTCCCGCTTTTATTTGCTGCGCGACGGCGCGGTGGAGAAAGTCACCAAAGACCATTCGGTGGTGCAGCAATGGGC
>JAGVNQ010000341.1 GCA_020053195.1 Sideroxydans sp. | reverse complement strand
CGCCCTAACCCCCCCCCCCCCCGCTCGCGGGAGGGGGGTGGGGGGAGAGGGTGCGCTCGTAATACCCGGCATCGACCTCTACCGCGCCGCCCTCGCCCATATCGCCGCCCACCGCCGCTGGAGCAAGCCGGTGGTGGCCGACAACATCAGCCCGTTCCAGCGTATGGCGGTGGAATTTTTTGAAGACATTCGCGTCGAGCAACTGGCGATGAAGTTATATCCCGGCTTGCGCAAATTGTTCATGGCATTGCACCCGATTCCGATTGAAGATGCCTGCGATCCCGACCAACAATCGGCGGTGCGTCACCGGCTGGCGATGGTGTCGCGCGCTATGCTCGACCCGGTATGCAGCTATCGCAACAAAGACGTGTGCGAGATCGTCGCGCGCTTCCAAAACATCATGCAAGCAGGCGACTCTTCGACCAGCGAGATGGTGGATCTGGCGATCTCGTTCATCGCGCGCACGCGCCGTCAGGCGGATTTGTCCGCCAATATCTATTTCGACAACACCGAAGTGGAATACCGCGACGACAACCGTCATCTGTGGATTTTCATCGAAGAGGGCGACGAGGAAGAGGCGTTCGACAAGCCGGAACAGGTCGAACAAAAAGAAGAATTCAACGGCCTGCCGCCGCGCCACTATCCCGAGTGGGATTACAACACGCAGAACTACCGCCCGGACTGGGTGAGTGTGTATGAAGGGTTGCATCCTTCCGGCAATGCGGCAGACATCGACCGGCTGCTGGAGAAACACGCGGCGCTGGCCAAGCGTCTGAAGAAGATTCTCGATTTGCTCAAGCCGCAGGATAAGGTGCGCATCCGCTATCAGGAAGAAGGCAGCGAACTCGATCTGGATGTGGCAATCCGCTCGCTGATCGACTACAAAAGCGGCGCGCAGCCCGACCCGCGCATCAACATGAGTCACCGCAACGATGGGCGCAGCATCGCGGTGATGGTGTTGCTCGACTTGTCCGAATCGCTGAATGAAAAAGCCGCAGGCAGCGAGCAAACCATTTTGGAACTGAGCCAGGAAGCGGTGTCGCTGCTGGGCTGGGCGGTGGAAAAACTGGGCGATCCGTTCGCCATCGCGGGCTTCCATTCCAACACGCGCCATGACGTGCGTTACCTGCACATCAAGGGTTATAGCGAAAAGTGGGATGATGCTGTGAAAGGCCGTCTGGCGGCGATGCAGGCCAGTTACTCTACACGCATGGGCGCGGCCATGCGCCATGCCGCGCATTATCTGGAGCAGCAGCCAAGCGACAAGAAACTGATGCTGATCCTCACCGACGGCCAGCCTTCGGACATCGACAGCAAAGACGGTGAACTGCTGATCGCCGATGCGCGCCAGGCGGTGAAAGAGCTGGATAGGCAAGGCATCTACAGCTACTGCATCAACCTCGATCCCAAGGCCGACGAATACGTGGCGGATATTTTTGGCAGGCAATACACCATCATCGACAACATAGCCCAGTTGCCGCAGAAACTGCCGGAACTGTTCATTTCATTAACCAAATAGCCGTACATTACCTGTAAAATCACCATTCATAGAGGAGAGCAGCATGAGTAAAAGTTTGATCCAATTCATCATCGAAGAACAACGCGCGATTCCCGGCGCAACCGGCGACTTTACCGGCCTGCTCAACGACATCGTTTCCGCCTGCAAACAAATCGCGCATGATGTAAACAAGGGCGCGTTGATCGGCGTGCTGGGCAGCGCGGGCAGCGAGAACATTCAAGGCGAAACCCAGAAAAAACTGGACATCATCACCAACGAAGTGTTCATCAAAGCCAACGAATGGGGCGGCCACCTCGCCGCGATGGCTTCGGAAGAAATGGACGACATCTATCCGATCCCGGCCAAATATCCCAAGGGCAAATACCTCATTACGTTTGACCCGCTGGACGGCTCGTCCAATATCGACGTGAACATTTCGGTCGGCACCATCTTCTCGATTTTGCGTTGCCCCGAAGGTGTGACCACCCCGACCGCCGCCGATTTTATGCAGCCCGGCACCAAACAAATTTGCGCCGGTTACGCGTTGTACGGACCGAACACCATGATGGTGCTGACCACCGGCCACGGTGTGAACGGCTTTACGCTAGACCGCGATGTGGGCGAGTTTTTCCTGACCCACCCCGATATGCAAATCCCGGAAGACACCGCCGAATTCGCCATCAACATGTCCAATCAACGTTTCTGGGAAGCGCCGGTACAGCGTTATGTAGATGAATGTATGAAGGGCAAAGACGGCGGACGCGAGAAGAATTTCAACATGCGTTGGGTCGCCTCGATGGTGGCCGAAGTTCACCGCATCCTCACGCGCGGCGGCATTTTCATGTACCCGTTCGACACCAAAGACCCGAGCAAAGCGGGCAAACTGCGCCTGATGTACGAAGCCAACCCGATGTCGTTCATCGTCGAACAGGCTGGCGGCGCAAGCTCCACCGGACGCGGGCGCATTATGGAATTGCAACCCACCGGTTTGCATCAGCGCGTGCCGGTGATTCTCGGTTCGAAGAACGAAGTTGAACGCGTGGTCGGATACCACAAAGGAGTTTAATCAATGAGCAAACCGCTTGTTTCTATCGTGATGGGCAGCAGCAACGATTGGGAAATCATGCAGCAAGCCGCACGCGCCTTGCAGGACTTCGGCGTGACATTCGATGCACGCGTTATTTCGGCGCACCGCTCGCCCGATCTGCTGTTCGACTACATCAAGGAAATGAGCGGCCAAGGCGTGCAATGTTTTATCGCTGGCGCGGGTGGCGCGGCACATCTGGCGGGAGTCATAGCGGGTAAAACCACGCTACCCGTGCTGGGCGTGCCCATCCCTTCCAAATATTTGAAAGGGATGGACTCGCTGCTGTCCATCGTGCAAATGCCCAAAGGCATTCCGGTGGCGACCTTCGCCATCGGCGAAGCGGGCGCGGAGAAT
>JAGVNQ010000310.1 GCA_020053195.1 Sideroxydans sp. | reverse complement strand
CGAAAACTATCAGCCTTCGACCACTTCATTCAGACCCAGCGCCAGAATCGCTGCATCGCGCGTCAACAGCGCCAGCTTCTCGTCGCCTGCCTGCGCGATGAGCAAACGATCAAACGGATCGGCATGCAAGCAAGTCAAGCTGCGTGCCGCCTCGATGTGGCGCGGAAGGATGGGCAGCATCACGAAACCTTGCGCTTCCAGTTGCTCCGCCAGCGAACCTTGCGGCAAAGGTAATTTGCCCTTGCCATTCTTCAGCACCATCTCCCACAGACTGGCCGTGCTCACCAAAATTTCGGAGCGGGCGATGAGGTCTTGCGTCACCTTGCCCAAACGCGCATCCCCCGTCATCCACCAATAGACCAAATGGGTGTCGAGCAAATAGCGCTTCACGGCAATTTATCTCCAACAAGCGCGTCGGCAACAGCAGCATTCGTCGCAGGAGAATCCCAATCCGCATCGGCCTTGGGCAGCTCCGCCCACGCACCCGGCTTGCGCGCAAAATCCCGCGCCCCAACCTTCACCAAGCGCACAACCGGAACACCCTTGTTGGCGATCACCACATCCTCGCCCGCCAACGCTGCCTGCACCAGCTTGGAAAGCTGGCTCTTCGCTTCAAGCATATTGCATTGCATATTGAACCCCCGTGAAGGTTTGATTTGATGAGGGGAGTCTAGCGCATCTGGCTAGGTTAGCCAAGTTTGGATATTCGATGCGATGCCAGTTGGTTACTACGCCCTACCGCGCTACCTGCAACGTCAGTTCATAGGTCGGGTTAGCGCAACGTAACCCGACATGAATTCAAAACAACGTCGGGTTACGCGATGAAACCGCTAACCCGACCTACGGACTATTAGATAGGCCAGATATAGCCAACCAGGAGCTGACAGTAAAGCGCTCAACGTAAATGCGGCAATAATAAGGCGGTCACGGTTTTGAGAAACAAAGATGGATATGGTTGTACCAAGAAATGAAACTGTGGCAACCAAGAAACCAGCGAGAAACGAGAGCATTTGAACAAAAGCTCGCGGAGAAACGACTATTCGGTTACGCAAATCACCTGATAGAGGTTCCGTGCCTAGAAATAACTGAGCAATAATTAAACCTCCAATAGCAACCATCCAAGAAAATATTGCGACTGAAAACCAAATCTTTGAGGATAGTGGAGTCACAGTCATCTTTCCGATTTCTCTAAAGTAAATTTGCCGACGCACCCAACACTTCCCTTACCGCCCCCACCACCCGCTCCACATCCGCCTCGCTCATCTTCGGGAACATCGGCAAGCTGACGATGCGTTTCCCCACGCTCTCCGCCACAGGGAACATGCCTTCCTTAAACCCGCGTGCGCGGTACATCTGGAACAGGTGGATGGGCGGGTAATGCACGCCGCAGCCGATGTTGCGGGCTTTCATTTTTTCCATGAATTCGGCGCGCACCACACCTTGCGGCAGGACGATCTGGAACATGTGCCAGTTGGTGTTATTGAAATTCGCCAGCGGCAGTTGCACGCCAGTTTGTTTCTCGAAATCCGCGCCGAAGGTGGCGAAGTAATGTTTAGCCAGTGCATGACGGCGCGCGGTGATGGCGGGCAGTTGCGGCAACTGGTTGAGGCCGATGGCGGCGGCGACATCGGTCATATTGTATTTGCCGCCAAGCACATCGACATCCATGCCGTCGAAGCCAGTGCGCGTGACACCTTGCAGGCGATATTTTTCCGCGAGCCTGGCTTCGTCGGCGTTGTTCAGCACCAGACAGCCGCCTTCGGTGGTGGTGAGGTTTTTGTTGGCTTGAAAACTGAACGAGATGAAATCGCCGAAGCTGCCGATACGCTTGCCTTGCCACAGCGAGCCGATGGCCTGCGCCGCATCTTCCACCACGCGCAAGTTGTGGCGTTTAGCGATGGCGTACAACCTGTCTCTGTCCACCGGCAAACCGGACAGATCGACCGGGATGATGGCTTTGGTGCGCGGGGTGATGGCGGCTTCAACTTTGTCCAGATCGATGTTGCGCGTGATCGGGTCGATGTCGGCGAACACCGGCGTTGCGCCGACTTCGATGATGACGTTGGAAGTCGCCACCCACGAAATGGGCGTGGTGATGACTTCGCCGCCCGCGCCGATGCCCGCGATGCGCAGGGCAATCTCCATGGTGCAAGTGCCGGAGTTGAAGGTGCGCACCGGACGGCCGCCGAAATATTCCGACAGTTGTTTTTCAAACTCGGCGACCTTGGGGCCGCTGGTGATCCAGCCGGAACGCAGCACGTCGCCAACGGCGGCGATGGCGGCTTCGTCGATGTGGGGTTTGGTGAAGGGTAAAAAATCGTTCATATTGTTATCCTATGCGGGATGAGCCAAAGCAAAAAAATTTGCACGCGGAGACGCGGAGGACGCGGAGAAACAAAATTCAAACTCGCATTGTTTTTCTCCGCATCCTCCGCGTCTCCGCGTGAGAGCTTTATCAAGCCCTCGAAATAACCACCACTCCCAAAATAATGATGCCCATGCCCACCAGCTTGGTGGAGCTGAACGGTTCGCCCAGCAAGTAATACGCGGCGATGGCGTTCACCACGTAGGCCATGGACAGCATGGGAAACGCGATGCTGACCGGCACGCGCGACAGGGCGAGTATCCACACCACCACGCTGATGCCGTAACAAAACAACGCGGTGACGATGTGCCATTCGGTCGCCAGTTTCCAGCCAATGGGTAACACGTTGGCCGCGCTAAACTCGAAATGCCCGACGGCGTTGGTGCCTGCCTTCATCAGAATTTGCGCGGCGGCATTGAGCATCACGCCGGTGAAGATCAAGCTGAAGCTGACGAGGTTCATGGTTTGATTACCACCACGTGTTGCGCATCACGGTAGATTTCTTTCATGGCCAATCCTTTTTCTTGCAAAAGATAAAACTGCGGCACGGTGACGATGGCGTAGGCTTCTTTGTCGGTTGCCCAGCGCTTTGCCATCTCATCCACCGAGGCGATCCAGCGTTCCGGCTCTTGCCTGATACCGAAATCCATTTCGTCCTGATAATCCACCAGCGTGAACGTGCGCTTGAGGTAGAACGGCAAGGTCTGTTCGTATGTAAGCACGGAATAAAACGGCACATCCGGTTTGATGTAGGGCTTGATCGCCTGCGCGATGATGAAGCCGGAACGTTCGCGCGCGATGGTGTTGTAACCGGACAGGCCGACTTGTTGCGCGAGCAGCGACGACAGCGCCAGCACGATGACCGCAGACATTTTTTTGTCGCGCCACAACTGCCTCAACGCGAACGCCATGCCGCTCACCCAGATCACCATCGCCACGATCAGCCACACCACATACTCGCCGTACATTTCCACTTGCACCGGCGTGTCGGCCAGCTTGTCGGCGAAAGGCGCGAGCCCCAGCAACAGCAGCAGCACCAGCGCCACCGGCGCGATCAACCAGAACAAACGGCGCGATTTCATCTCGGCGATTTGTTTGCCCATCAACAGCGCCAGCGCGGGAAACATCGGCAACAAATACGAGGGCAGCTTGGAGCCGGAGATGGAAAAGAACACGTAAATGAATATTGCCCACACCAGCAGGAATCGCTCGGCGCTGAATTCATTCGCCTTCTGCACGCTGCCGCGCCAGGCGCGCAACATGCTGTCGAACATCAGCACTGTCCACGGCAGCATGCCCAGCAGCAGCACCGGAATGAAGTAATGCCAGGGCTGATAACGCCCGTGAACGGTGGAGGTGAAACGCTCGTAGTGTTCGTAGATGAAAAAACGCTGGAAAAATTCCGGGTTGGCCTGCATCACTAGCACGAACCACGGCGCGGCCACCAGCATAAACACGGCCAGCCCCGAGAACCAATGCATGCGTTTCCACACGGTAATGTCGCGGTTGAACACCGAATACCAGAACAGCGCCGCGCCGGGCAAAATCAAGCCCATCAAACCTTTGCTCAACACCGCCAGCGCCATCGCCGCCCACGCCAACATCATCCAGTTGCGGCGTTGCGCGGCCAGTTTTTCCCGCTGTCCCAGCAGCAGCGAAAAAATGCCCAGTGAAATGAAAAATGTCACGCCCATGTCCAGCGTGTTGACGTGCGACATCAACACATACAGCGTGCTGCTGCCCAACAGCAGCGCCGCATACAGCCCGGCCTCGCGCCCGAACAAACGCGTGCCGACAAACCCCACCAGCAACACGCCAAGGAATCCGGTCAACGCCGTCCACAAGCGCGAAGTCCATTGATGCACGCCGAACACCTCATACGCCACGGCGGTGGCCCAGTATTGCAGCGGCGGTTTCTCGAAATATTTGAGTTCGTTCAGGCGCGGAGTCGTCCAGTCGCCGCTCACCACCATCTCGCGCGGAATCTCGGCGTAGCGGCCTTCGTCGGGTTTGATGAGTTTGCGGTATTCGATGTTGCCGAACCAGATCAGCACGAGCGCGAGCAACAGCAGCAAAAGAGAACGGCGGGAGATAAGGGAAGTCATCAGTGCGTAATTTAAGGGAAGCGAACAGGCGCGGATTTTAACCCGAATTGTTCGGCGAACGCTTTGCCATTGATTGTGTAGGAGCGAGCTTGCTCGCGAATTTGCAAGAATAT
>JAGVNQ010000118.1 GCA_020053195.1 Sideroxydans sp. | reverse complement strand
TCGGCGCTGGTGGAAACCAGTCCGGGAATGGCGCTGTCCGGGCACACGGTGTAACACTCGCCGCAGGCGGTACAGTTTTCGGCTTTCCATTCCGGGTGCTCGAAACGCACGCCGGTCATGTCGCGGTAAACCCCGGTCACGGCGGGAATAATCGACAGGCCCATGAACGGGTCAACCAGATTGTCCGAGCCTTGTCCCTTCATATAGAAGCTGCCGGTCTGTTCCCAGAAACGGTGTACGTCGGCCACGCCGCCGTCGCCTTCCGGCATGCGCTTGAGCATGACTGGCAAAGAGGGGGCGGCTTTGGCTACAACTTTGGCGCGCTGGCCGACGATCATCAATTCAGGTTTGATCTCTTTGAGCTCTTCGTAGCCGCGACGCACCACGCGCAAGTTGTCGTCAACCACGCGTTTGCCCTTGCTGCCGAATTTGGCTTCGAGCTGGTTCTGGATGGCGGTGAACAACGTTTCTTCGCTCAACCCGGCGCGCTCTTTCACGTCGGAGGCATGGAAGAATGCGCCCTGGAAGGCGTTGCCCTGCATGCGTAGTTGCAGTTCGACGTTGCTGGATTCTTCGCGTGCGATTTTGAACGCATCGAGATAGAACACGCGGATTTTGTTATCGGCGATGTATTTCTGGATGTGGACCGGGAAGGATTGCCACAGCGCTTCGGCGCTGCCCAGATTGCTCTGGATAATAAACACGCCGCCCTTGTTCAAGCCTTCCACCGCATTGGTGTGGCCGAACACTTGAGGATCGGGCGACATGACCACGTCAACGTGGGTGTATTCGCAGTTGATACGGATGGGTTCCGGTGCGGCGGACAAATAATAAGTAGTCGGCTGGCCTTTTTTCTCCGAACCGTATTTGGGGTTGGCTTTGATGTCCCAACCCAACAGTTCAAACAGCGTCATCGCCAGATTCTTGCCGGTGGTCACCATGCCCCAGCCGCCGATGGAGTGCAAGCGCACGGCCACGGCTTTTGCAGGCAACAGATTGGGGTTTTCGCTGCCGCGCAGCGCCATGTGTTTGATGCCGGGATAAGCGGCTTGCAATTCCTGCTGGCGGATTTCCTGTTTCGGGTTGGCCGATTCGTCGCGCACAAAATCCACCGACAAATAGTAGAACTTGCGGTGTGCCGCGCCGGGCAACATGTTTTCCACGGCGGCGATCAAGCCTTCCGGTTGCAGGTCGCGTGAACCCAGACCATAACAGCCGGAATACAGCGACGGCATGTCTTTGGCGGACTCGTAGGTGGCGTAGTCGGCATAGGAATTTTCGCGCGCGTTTTCCACGCACTTGGTTACTGTGGCGCGCACTTCGCGCATCACCGGCAAATCTTCCGACAGCGGCTGGTCGGTGCGTTCCAGCACCGCCACGCCTTTTTTACCTTTGAGCACTTTGCCCAGCAAATCGCCGGGGAAGGGACGGAACATGGTCAGGTTGATTACACCCACTTTGACTTGGCGATGATCGCGCATCCAGTCGGCCACAGCTTCTGCCTGCACGGTCATGCTGCCCATGCCGAGGATGAGGTAGTCGGCATCGTCGCAACGGTAGCAGCCGATGCGGTCATAGGAACGACCAGTCAGGGCATGGAATTCTTTGGCCGATTGGTCGAACAGCGCGGGAATATGTTCGAAGAAATACGGGCGTTGTCCAGCCACGGCCTGCATGTAGGCATCCTGATTAGCGACGATGCCGCTCTGCATGGGGTTGTCCACGTCCCAGATCGACGGAATGCGGCGGCGTTTGGGGCCGTACAACATTTGCTGGGCGGGCGTGGGCGTGTCGATGATGTCGTCGGCGTTGCCCAGATATTCGGCGATCAGCTCGCGCTCGGGCACCATCATCGGCTCGATCAGATGCGTGGTGAGGAAGCCGTCTTGACCCACCATGGCCGGAGTCAGCGACAGTTCGGCGGTCTTGCGCGCGATCATGTTGAGGTCGGCGGATTCCTGCGCGTTTTTGGCAAAAACCTGAATGAAGCCGGTATCGTCGGCGCAGTGGTAGTCGTCATGCGCGCAATGCACGTTGAGCGAGGCCTTGGTAATGGCGCGACAGCCTAGGTTCAACACATAAGGCAGGCGTTTTCCGACGGCGGCGTACAGCGACTCGTGCATGAAAGCCAAGCCTTGCGCCGAAGTGAAGTTGACCGCGCGCAAGCCGGTCATGGACATCCCGGCGGTGACCCCGGCTGCGGCATGTTCGGATTCCGGCTCGACGAAAATCAGCGGTTTGCCCGCCGTGTTGAGGTGACCTTTGGCGACTTCTTCCGCCCAGTATTCGCCCATTTGCGTGGAAGGCGTGATGGGGTAAGCGCCCGCCGCTTGCGAGGCTTCGCGCTCCACCATAATCACGGCGGTGTTGCCGTCAATGGCATCGCGCACGCCGGGATATTTGTACTGGGTGTGCGTGCCTTCCGACTTGGAGTCAGAGCCGGATAGTTTGAATTGCTTGAGCTTGGATAACATAATTTTCTCCCTAAGATGCTGAAGTGACGGGTAATGGTTGGATACGGATGATTTTCTTTGCGGCTTTTCCCTTGACGATGCGGTCACCAATCAGCCAGACAATCGCGCCCGTGGGGCAGCGGTCTGTCGCTATCGGTTTCGCACTTGAATTCTTGTCGTAATCGATCACGGCCAGATTACGTTCCAGATGAATCAGGCCGGGCGCGCCATCCACCACGCAACGCCCGCAGGCGGTACACGCCACTTCGCAAGCGGCTTCTGCCGCGTCGCCTTCAGCTTCGTTGCGGCAGGCCACCCACAGTTTGTGGGTCACGCCATGAATGGAGAACAAATCTTTCGGGCAGACATCCACGCAGTCGCCGCAAGCCGTGCATTTGGCGCTATCCACCACTGGCAGACCGTTTTTGTCCATGGTGATGGCATCGAACTCGCACACCTCGGCGCAATCGGCCAAACCCAAACAACCCCAAGCGCAGCTTTTGCCGCCGCCGCCAGCGACTGTCGCGGCACGACAAGAGGAAAGCCCCGCGTATTTGGCGCGCATGGTAGCGACATGTTTGCCGCCTGCGCAGGCCAGCCGCGCCGTGCGTTTTTCCACCTCACCGGCGGCAACGCCCAGCAGTTCGGCAATACTATTGGTTTGATCGGGTGAATTGACAGTGCAGGATGCCGGGGACATTTTGCCTTCGACCACCAGTTCGGCAAAATTGCGACACCCCGCTGAACCGCAGGCTCCGCAATTGGAATGCGGCAGCAACTCTTCGACCTCGCCGATGCGCGGGTCTTCGAACACGTACAGGCGTTTGCTGGCGATTGCCAATATAATTGCCAGCAATACGCCCAGCCCGCCCATAAACGCGGACGTAATAAGTATGCTGTGCAGTGCTTCCATGCTGCCTCCTGGCTGCCATTCAACGCTAATTATTTTGTGACTCAAAAATGAACGGCAAAGTTCCTATTTGTAGGCGCAAGGTTATTGAAGTTACAATCGTTTAGAGAATCAATTATTTCAATTTTCAATATAGTCCGTGAGTATAGCCAATACCAACGAGGAGCGGGAGATGCCTACAGATAAACAGGCCTATTACAAAAACAATCGTCTCAAACAAATCCGTGCCTTCTGCCAAGTGGTGCGCAGTGGCAGCATCACCCAAGCCGCGCAAAAGCTGTTTCTCAGCCAACCGTCGATTACCTTGCAGATACAAGCGCTTGAGCGCGAACTGAACACCACCTTGTTCGAGCGGCGCGGTCCCGTGCTCAAATTGACCCCTGACGGCGAGGCTCTATATGTGTTGTCAGAGCCGCTGGTGCAGGGTGTGGACAATCTGTATTCCAATTTTATCGCACAGCACGGCAGACTGGAATCCGGTGAACTTAATATCGGGGCGGGCGAGTCAACCATTCTCTATATTTTGCCCGAAGCCGTGCGCCGTTTTACCAAAGCCTATCCCGGCGTACATCTGCGCCTGTACAACGTGACCGGACGCGATGGATTAAAAATGCTCAAGTCGGACGAGATCGACTTCGCCGTCGGCTCTATGCTCGACGTGCCGGAAGACATTACCTACCAGCCCATCGTCACCTTCGACCCGGTACTCATCACCCCTGTTGGTCATCCGCTGGCGCTGAAAAAGAATGTGACGCTGGAAGATGTCAGCCAATATGGCCTGATCCTGCCGCCGCGCCACCTTTCCACTTGGGGTGTGGTCAAATACGTGTTCCAGCAACACAATCTGTCGTTCAAAGTCACACTGGAAGCGGGCGGCTGGGAAGTCATCAAGAAATACGTCGAACTGGGCATGGGCATTTCCATCGTCACCGACATCTGCCTGACCGGGGAAGAACAACTCGTGCGCATCCCGCTCTCGCAATATTTCCCGCGACGCGGCTACGGCCTGGTCTTGCGCAAAGGCAAATTCATGTCGCCGCAAGCCAACCGCTTTGTCGAAATGCTGACCGAGGTGTATCGGGAAAAAGGTTCGATCATGGCGGTGTGACGGGGCGGGCTATCCTCCATCAACGCAATTGATTCAAACGGGGAGCACTTCGCTCCCCGTTTTTTTCGTTTCGTCGCAACAAACTTTCTTCCTCTGAAGACGCGGCTTTTAATCAGCACGGTTGAAACGCGGTAATAACTGGAGCGAGGAGAATAATTTTGGACGATAGCTACTTGTGGTTAAAAGCGCTGCACCTGCTCGGGGTGATGCTATTCATGGGCAACATCATCGTGACCGGCTGGTGGAAATTCATGGCCGACCGCACGCGCAATCCTCAAGTCATCGCTTTTGCGCAGCACCAGGTTACGCTCACCGATTACGTGTTCACAGCAGGTGGCGCGACAATTCTGTTCGCGGCGGGATGGGGCAATGCGGCTTTGCACGGCATGGATGTGATGCAAATTAACTGGCTGTCATGGGGCCTGTGGCTGTTCAGCGCTTCCGGGGTGATCTGGGTGGCGGTCTTGATCCCTACCCAGATTCGTCAGGAGCGCATGGCTGCAAAATTCTCCGTCAGTGGTGGCATTCCGCAGGAGTATTGGCGCTTGTGCCGGCGCTGGAATATCTGGGGCAGCATTGCGACTTTGCTGCCGCTGATGAATCTCTACTGGATGGTATTGAAGCCAGCCTGAAGGCATTGCCCTCGTGAAGAAGCGCATGGATAGGGCATCTCCATCAATCATATTGCGTAGATGCCCTATCCATGCGCCTTCCCGCGATGTTTACATTTGAAATCATAAATTTTTTCTCTCATACAATATTTCCGTGTTTGCTTCGTCTTCACTGGCATGGACACGACGCTCACCCAACTTGCGCTGATGGCTGAACAGGATAAACACATCACAGAAACCGTCTCGCGCGAGCGCGGGCGGTTGCGGAATTTTATCCGGCGGCGCGTGCCGGATGCCGACGAGGCAGAGGATATTTTGCAGGATGTGTTCTTCGAGTATGTGGAGAACTATCGGCTGCCAGAGCCGATTGAGCAGGTGGGCGCGTGGTTGTTTCGCGTGGCGCGCAACCGCATCATCGACCGCTTCCGCAAGAAGCGCGAAGTGCAGTTGCCGGAAATGGCGGACGACGACGGGCATTGGCTGGATGAAGTGTTGCCGTCGGCTCAGGCTGGGCCGGAAGCGGAATATGCGCGCAAGGTGTTGTTGCGCGAGTTGCTGGCCGCGCTGGAGGAATTGCCGGGGGAGCAGCGCGATGTGTTCATCGCCCACGAGCTGGACGGGCGCAGTTTCAAAGAGTTGGCGTTTGAAAGCGGTGTGAGTATGAACACGCTGCTGGCGCGCAAACGCTATGCAGTGCTGCATTTGCGGGCGCGGCTGCAAACGATTTATGACGAATTTATTCTTTAAGGAGAGCGGTTATGTGTATGAACAAAGCAAAAGTTTTCAAGATTGTGGTGATGGTGGTGGCGGGAATTTTGGCGCTGGGGTTTGTGGTGATGGCGTTGTGGAACTGGTTGTTGCCGAACTTGTTTGTCGGGGTGCATGAAATCGGCTATGTGCAAGCGCTGGGTATATTGGTATTGAGCAAGATATTGTTTGGCGGATTTCGCGGGCACGGCGGCATGCACAAGCGTATGCATCACCATCATCTGAAAAACATGACACCGGAGCAACGCGAAAAATTTCAGGCGGGCATGAGCGGATGTTGCAGTAGCAAACCCAAGCAGGATGAGGTTTGAGATGCTGTAGGAGCCAGCTTGCTGGCGAATGAATACATATCTTCGCCAGCAAGCTGGCTCCTACAGTCAATGCGCGACCGCTCCAATTCAGTCGCTTGACTTAAGCAAGCGACTGAAATAAGGTGCGCATCCTTTCACAAATTTCCAAACCCGACGTGACTGCTAAAACACAAAATCCATGCCTGTTGCTGCAAACCGCGCAGCGCGTGCTCGGGCATGAACCGAACGCGCAGGAAGAAACGCGCTGGCGCTTGCTGCAAGCGGCGACCGAGGTGTTTGCCGAGTCCGGCTACCATGCAGCGACCACGCGCGAGATTTGCAAACGCGCCGGGGTCAACCTCGCCTCCATTCACTATTACTACGGCGACAAGGCCGAGTTGTACCGCGAGGTGTTCCGTCTGCCCTTCCTTGAAGAGTGCAACACCCTGGTCACGATGGATATTGCGCAAGTCACGGCGCGAGAGGCATTGCAGGGGTTCTACGGCTGGCTGTTCCCGTCAGCGGCCGAGGAAGACCCGATGCAGAGGCTGTTCATGCGCTTGCATGCGCGCGAGGATGCCGAGCCCAGCGGGGTGTTGGGCGATGCCATGGTGCAGGCGTTTCGCCCCAATCACGAAAAAATGCAGGCGCTGTTGTGCCGCGAGTTCGGGCTGAAAAAACCGGACGCGGAGGTGGATAGACTGGTTTTTGCGGTGTTCGGTCTGGCGACGGTGTATTTCCATAATCGCATGGCAGTCGAGACTTTTGTGCCAAACCTGATCGCCGGAAAAAAGGCAAAGGAGGCCATGGTGCAAAGGCTGGTCGAATACGCCATGGCGATCATCGAAGCCGAAGCGAAACGCCGGACAGCGGCGAAGCAGGCCAAAAGCAAATAACAAAAATACGGTTTAAAGGTAGAAAAAACATGCGTGTTGCCATCCAACAAAATTCGTTATTCCTGAAATTGGCTTTGTCCGGGCTGCTGCTGGCAGGCGGCGCGTTTTGGCTGGCCGGTAACAGCAAGGCGGAACAGGCTGTACCTGCGCCAGCGGTTAGCCGCCCCGCGCTGACCGTGCGCACCACGCTGTTGCGCGACGACAAATGGACGCGCACCTTGACCGCCAACGGCAGCATTCTGCCGTGGCAGGAAGCCATCATCAGCATGCAGGTGCAGGGTCTGCGCATCGCGGAAGTGATGGTCAGCATCGGCGATCACGTGAAAGAAGGCGACGTGTTGCTGACGCTGGACAATTTTGCGCGCAGCGCCGACGACGCTGCCGCGCGCGCCACGCAAAGCCGCATTGTGGCTCCCGATTCCGGGGTCATCTCGGCGGCCAACGCCAACGTGGGTTCCATGTCGCAACCGGGCGTGGAAGTGTTTCGCCTGATCCGCAAAGGCCGTCTGGAATGGCGCGCCGAACTGACGGCGGAAGAATTGATGTTGTTGCGCAAAGGCATGAGCGCCGACATTACCGTGGGTGAAGGGCGTGTCATCAAGGGCACGGTGCGCGCAATTTCGCCGTCGGTGAGTGCGCAAACGCGTTACGGCTACGCGCTGGTTTCGTTGCCGGATAGTTCGGGCATCATCGCGGGCGTTTATGCGCGCGGCACGTTCGATGTCAGCGGCGGCAAAAGAACTTTGTCGTCGTTGCCGCAATCCGCCGTGATGCAACGCGGCAGCACGACTTACGTGCTGGTGGTTGATGCGGACAAGCGCGTGCATGAACGACCGGTAAAAATCGGCCAGCGCACTGGCGACCGCATCGAGATCAAACAGGGCTTGAAGGCGAATGAAACCGTGGTGGAAAGCGGCGGCGCATTTTTGACCGAAGGCGATGTCGTGCAGGTGGTGAAATGAACGTTTCAGCCTGGTCCATCCGCAACCCGATTCCGGCGGTACTGGCTTTTATCATGCTCTCGTTCATGGGCATCATGGCGTTCAAGGCCATGAAAATCCAGATGTTCCCCGACATCGACCTGCCCATGGTGACAGTGACGGCAACCTTGCCGGGCGCGTCGCCGGACCAGATGGAAGTCGAGGTGGCGCGCAAGATCGAGAACGCGCTGGCCAGCGCGCAGGGGCTTAAACATCTTTATACCCAGGTCAAAGACGGCACGGCGATTATCTCCGCCGAGTTCCGTCTGGAGCGCGATTCGCGCGAAGCGCTGGAAGACGTGCGCTCCACCATGTCGCGCATACGCGGCGAATTGCCGCGCGAGATGCTCGATCCCAGCATCAACAAAGTGCAGCTGAGCGGCAAGCCGATTCTGACTTACACCATTTTCGCGCCCGACATGAGCGAGGAAGAATTGTCCTGGTATGTGGACAACAACATTACCAAATTGCTGCTGGGCGTGAAAGGTGTGGGCGCGGTCAACCGCGTGGGCGGCGTGACGCGCCAAGTGCGCGTAGAGCTGGACCCGACCAAGATGTTGGCGCTGAACCTTACCGCCGCTGAAATCTCCGGCCAGTTGCGCCAGATCCAGCAGGAAGCGCCGGGCGGGCGCACCGATCTGGGCGGCATGGAGCAATCCGTGCGCACCGTGGCCACGGTAAAGTCGGCGGAAGAATTGGCGCGCATGGAAATCGGTTTGCGCGACGGGCGCACGGTGCGCCTGGATCAAGTGGCGCAGGTGAGCGACACCATCGCCGAGCGCCGTTCGGCGGCGCTGCACGACGGCAAGCCCGTGGTTGGTTTTGAAATCGTGCGCTCGTTGGGCGCGGGCGATGTGGCGGTGGGTGACGGCGTAGCCAAAGCATTGGCGGAGTTGAAAGCGACCCACCCCGAGTTCACCGTGGAGCTGGTGTTCAACACCGTCAATATGGTTTATGAGACCTACAAAGGCTCGATGGAAATGATCTTCGAAGGCTCGTTGCTGGCGGTGATCGTGGTGATCTTTTTCCTGCGCAACACGCGCGCCACCATTGTGGCCGCGACCGCGCTGCCGCTGGCCGTGGTGCCCACTTTCGCGCTAATGTATCTGTTCGGCTTTTCCATCAACATCGTGACGTTACTTGCACTGTCGCTGGTGGTGGGCGTGCTGGTGGACGATGCCATCGTCGAAATTGAAAACATCATGCGTCATCTGGAAATGGGCAAAACCCCATATCAGGCGGCGATGGAAGCCGCCGACGAAATCGGCATGGCGGTGATCGCCACCACTTTCACGCTGGTCGCGGTGTTTTTGCCGACCGCGTTCATGAGCGGCATCGCGGGCAAATTCTTCGTGCAATTCGGCTGGACGGCGGCGGTGGCCGTGCTGTTTTCGCTGGTGGTGGCGCGTATGCTGACCCCGATGATGGCCGCCTATTTCCTGCGTCCGCGCGTGGCGCATGCCACACCCGGCTGGATCGAGATTTATCTCAAATGGGCGCAATGGTGTTTGCATCATCGCAAAACCACGTTGCTGGTGACCGCTGCATTTTTCTTCGGCTCGTTCGCCTTGGCCGGGACATTGCAAACCGCGTTTCAGCCCAAAGACAACCAGTCGCAAACCCAGGTGACGATCACGTTGCCGCCGGGCAGCAAGTTCGAGCAAACGCTGGCGCTGTCCGAGGAAGCGCGCGCCATTGTGATGCAGAACCCGAACGTGACGCTGGTTTACACCGCCATTGGCGGCGGCGCATCGGGCGGCAACGCGTTTGAGCCGACGGGCACGCCCGATGCGCGCACCGCCACACTGTCCATCCAGTTGAAACCGCGCGACGAGCGCGTGCAGAAACAGCAGATCGAAAACGATTTGCGCGACGCGATGACGGTGTTGCCGGGCGTGCGCGTAAAAGTGGGCATGGGCGCGTCGGCGGACAAATACCAGTTGGTGCTGACCAGCGAGAACAGCCTGCTGCTCAACGAGCAAGCGTTGAAGGTGGGGCAGGAATTGCGCACCCTGCACGGCATCGGCAACGTGGTGTCCAATTCCAGCATCCTGCGTCCCGAGTTGGTGGTGCGTCCCGACTTCGCGCGCGCCGCCGATCTGGGCGTGACCTCCAGCGCCATCGCCGAAACGCTGCGCGTGGCGACCAACGGCGACTATGACCAGTCGCTGGCCAAGCTCAATTTGCCGGAGCGGCAATTGCCCATCATCGTCAAGCTGCGCGACGACGCGCGACAGGACATCGGTCTGTTGTCGCGTCTGGTGGTGCAAGGCACGCACGGGCCGGTGATGCTGGGCAATGTGGCGACGCTGACGCTGGAAAGCGGCCCGGCGCAAATCGATCGCTACGACCGCCAGCGCAACATCACTTTCGATATTGAACTGGCCGGCCAGCCTTTGGGTGAAGTACAGGCGGCGGCGCTGGCCTTGCCTTCGCTGAAAAATTTGCCGGACGGTGTGGCGGTCGCGCCCATCGGTGATGCCGAGGCGATGAACGAATTGTTCGAGAGTTTCAGCTTGGCGATGTTCACCGGCGTGATGTGTATCTACATTGTGCTGGTGTTGCTGTTCAAGGACTTCATGCAGCCCGCCACCATTTTAGGCGCGCTGGTGCTGTCGATTCCCGGCGCGTTTCTGGCCTTGTATTTGACCGGCACGGCTATTTCCATGCCGTCGATGATCGGCCTCATCATGCTGATGGGCATCGCCACCAAGAACTCCATCCTGCTGGTGGAATACGCCATCGTTTCGCGCCGCGAGCGTGGCATGAGTCGCGCCGAAGCGCTGATCGATGCGTGCAAGAAGCGCGTGCGTCCCATCGTGATGACCACCATGGCGATGGGCGCGGGCATGCTGCCGGTGGCGCTGGACATGGGCATGGGCGACGGCAGTTTCCGTTCGCCCATGGCGATTGTGGTGATCGGCGGCTTGATTACCTCGACTTTCCTCAGCCTGCTGGTGATCCCGGTGGTTTATACCTATGTGGATGACTTGATTGAATGGATGCGCAGCCGGTTTAACCGATCCGGCTCCGCTAATGCTTGAGGTTGAGGCGGCAGAGGGCTGTTGTTATACTGCCGCGCACTTCAAATAACACGCATACTCGCAGCACACAGGAGAGGGAGAAAAAAATGAATTTGGAACAAGCACGCTTCAATATGATCGAGCAGCAGATTCGCCCATGGGATGTGCTGGATGCACGTGTTTTGGATATGCTCAAACAGGTGCGCCGCGAACAGTTCGTGCCGGTGGCCAGCAAGGCGCTGGCTTTTGTGGATACCGAAATTTCGCTGGGTCACGGCGCGAGCATGTGGTCGCCGAAACTGGAAGCGCGCGCGTTGCAGGCATTGAGCCTTAAGGCGACCGACAGCGTGCTGGAAGTGGGCAGCGGCAGCGGCTATGTGACGGCCTTGCTGGCGAAAATGGCCAGGCAAGTCACCAGTGTGGAAATCGACGCGGAATTGAGTGCGGGCGCGGCGCGCAATCTGGCCACTGCGCATATCGAGAATGTCACCCTGCAAGTCGGCGATGGCGCGCGGCAATGGGGCGAATCCGAATACGATGCCATCGTGCTCACCGGTTCGGTGCCGATGCTGCCCGAAGCCTATAAAAACCAGTTGAAAGTCGGCGGACGTTTGTTCGTGGTGGTGGGCGATGCGCCCGCCATGCAGGCGCAACTGATTACGCGCGTTACGCCCGAACTGTTTGAAACCACCACCTTGTTCGAGACCGATGTTGCCCCGCTGAAGAATGCGTTGCAACCGAGACGGTTCGTGTTTTAACGCCGGATTTTCCCTGTTAGCGCAGATCGGGCTTTGGCCCGGTCTGTTTCAATTGAAGTTATAGAGTTGGATCGGGTAGTGGCACCCGGTTGTATCGTCCCCCGTTACCGTGTAATATTAGCGAATTCTAATATTGGAGCAACAAATGAAACTGACCAAAACAGCTTTAAGCGTGTTGCTGGCGCTGGGTTTTCAGACCCAAGCGCAAGCGGTCGATCTGATCGAGATTTATCACGCGGCACAAAGCCAGGACGCGGTGTTCGCATCCGCGCGCGCGGCGCAGCAGGCGGGACAGGAGAAGCTGACGCAGGGACGCTCACTGCTGCTGCCCAGCGTCAATCTGAGCGCGAACACGACCAGCAACGATCTGACTTATTCGGGTGCCTCATCCTACAGCGGCCAATACAATACCAACGGTTACGGTGTGAGCCTGGTGCAGCCGCTGTTCCGCGAACAGAACTGGGCGATGTATAACCAGGCCGAGTTGCAGGTGGCGATTTCCGAAGCGCAGTTCAAACTGGCCGAACAGGATGTCATCCTGCGCAGCGCGCAAACTTATTTCGACGTGCTGATCGCGCAGGACACGGTGCAACTCACCGCCGCGCAGAAGTCCGCCATCGCGCAACAATTGGAGCAGGCCAAGCGCAATTTTGAAGTTGGCACAGCCACCATCACCGACACGCACGAAGCGCAAGCACGTTACGACTTGATCGTGGCACAGGAGCTGGTGGCCGCGAACAATCTCGAAGTCAAACAGCGCACGTTGCAGCAATTGGTCAACGGCGAAGTCAAAGAGCTGAACGTGCTGGGCGCGGCGTTTAAACTGGAAACACCCGAGCCTTCCGATGCGCAAAAATGGGTGTCCGATGCGCTGCTCGGCAATTATCAAATCGCCATGGCGCAGGCGGGTTTCGAGTTGGCGGAGCAGGAAGTGGCGCGCAATCGCGGCGGCCATTTGCCCACGGTTGATCTGGTGGCGAACTACGCCAAGAACAAGGCGAGCGGTGGCATTTACGGTGCCACCGACACGACTAGCACCTCGATCGGCGTGCAGCTCAACCTGCCGCTGTTTCAGGGCGGCGCGACCCAATCCAAATGGCGCGAAGCCAGCGCCAACCGCGAAAAAGCCAAACAGGATTTGGAAAACACGCGGCGCAACGTCGAGTTGCAAACCCGTCAGGCGTATCTCGGCGTAGTCAGCGGGATCGCGCAAGTGCAGGCGTTGCAACAAGCTTTGAAATCCAGCCAGAGCCTGCTCGAAGCCAGCAAGCTGGGGCAGGAAGTCGGCGTGCGCACCAGTCTGGATGTGCTCAACGCGCAGCAACAACTGTTTGCCACCCGCCGCGATTTGTATCAGGCGCAATACAACTATCTGGTCAGCCACTTGCGTTTGAAGGCAGCGGTCGGCCAATTGAACGAAGCCGATTTGAACCGGGTAAATCTGGCTTTGCACTAAGCAACATCACGGGAACGCCCGTCAATAGGCCATCTACATGATGCACTTCATGTAGATGGCCGTTTTTATTGGCTTGGCGATGAGGTGGCTTTGAAAAACAGGGTTATTTCGATGCTTCGGCTGAATATATCTCGCCCACACAGTCAGCCAGATCGGCTTGCCATGCGGGCTGCAATAAACCAAAAGCCTGCTTGATTTTGTCGTTCGATAATTCCGAATTGACGGGGCGTTTGGCCGGTAGCGGGTAGTCGCTGGTGGCGATGGGGTGGATGGTCAGCGATTTTTGCTGGAGAGTTTCGTCGTACTGGCGCGCCAAACGCACGATTTCTTCGGCGTATAAATGCCAACTGGTGCCCCCGCCTGCGGTCAGGTGGTACAAACCGGACAAGTTATTGTCGAAATCCTTTTGTTGCCATTGCCCCAAAATTTGCGCGGTGGAATTCGCCAGCAATCGCGCCCAGGTCGGCGCGCCAAACTGGTCGGCGACGATGCGTAATTCGCTGCGCTCTTTGGCCAGGCGCAAAATCGTTTTGATGAAATTCGCGCCATGAACACCGAACACCCAGCTGGTGCGCAGGATAATGTGTTTGCCGCCGACCTCACGGATGGCGAGTTCGCCCGCCAGCTTGGTGCGCCCGTAAACGCTTTGCGGATTGGGTACGTCGTCTTCGGTGTAAGCCGAGGTTTTGCTGCCGTCAAAAACATAATCCGTGGAATAGTGGATCAGCACGGCATCAAGTTTTTTGGCTTCTTCGGCAAACACGGAGGCGGCAGTGGCGTTCACCGCCTGCGCCAGTTCGGCTTCGCTCTCGGCTTTATCCACGGCGGTGTAAGCCGCCGGGTTGACGATGATGTCGGGTTTACATTCGCGCACGTAGCGGCGTATGGCATCGGACTGGCTCAGGTCGAGCTGCGTTTGGTCGATGGCGATTACCCGGCCAAGCGAAGCCAGTGAGCGTTGCAATTCCCAGCCCACCTGGCCGTTGGCTCCGGTCACTAAAATGGTTTTCACGCAAACACCTCGGCTTGTTTCAACGGCTTTCCGGCATTGTCTTTGGCAGAAAGCAGCGGGGTCGCCCCGCCAAGCTGCCAGTTAATCGCCAGATCGGCATCGTTCCAAGCGATGCAGCGTTCGTGCTCCGGTGCCCAATAGTCGGTGGTTTTGTACAAAAATTCCGCCGATTCACTTTTCACTACAAAACCGTGGGCGAACCCCTTGGGTATCCACAACATTCTTTTATTTTCGGCAGAAAGAATGATGCCTTCCCATTGGCCGAAGCTGGGCGAGTTTTTGCGAATATCGACCGCGATGTCCAACACTTCGCCCGCCGTCACGCGCACCAGTTTGCCTTGCGCTTGTTGGATCTGATAATGCAAGCCGCGCAGCACGTTGCGTGCCGATTTGGAATGGTTGTCCTGCACGAAAGCGTCGGTCACGCCGGTCAATTCGGCGAAGCGGCGCTGGTTGAAACTCTCGTAGAAGAATCCCCGGTCATCGCCGAACACTTTGGGCTCAATGATAAGCAAACCGGCAATGGAGGTGGTGACGACTTGCATTAACGTCGCTCTTCCTGCAACAGGCGTTGCAGATATTGGCCGTAGCCGTTTTTGGCCAACGGGGCGATCAACTTTTCCAGTTGCTCGGCAGTAATGTAACCTTTGCGATAGGCGATTTCCTCGGGGCAGGCGATCTTCAATCCCTGACGTTTTTCCAGCGTCTGAATGAACATGGAGGCTTCCAGCAGCGACTCGTGCGTGCCGGTATCCAGCCACGCGTAGCCGCGCCCCATCAACTGTACATCCAGTTTGCCGTGATCCAGATACACCTGATTCACCGTGGTGATTTCCAGTTCGCCGCGCGCGGAAGGTTTGATTGACTTGGCGATTTGTACCACATCGTTGTCGTAGAAATACAAGCCGGTGACGGCGTAATTGGATTTCGGTTTGAGCGGTTTTTCTTCGATGCTGAGCGCGCGACCCGACGCGTCGAAATCGACCACGCCGTAACGCTCGGGGTCGTGCACGTGGTAAGCGAAAACCGTGGCTCCGCTGGTTTTGGCGGCAGCGGGAGTGAGCAGGGTATCAAAAGCGTGGCCGTAGAAAATGTTGTCGCCCAACACCAGCGAGCAGGCATCGTTACCGATAAACGATTCGCCGATGATGAACGACTGCGCCAAGCCGTCCGGCGAAGGCTGCACCGCATAACTGAAATTCATGCCCCACTGCGCGCCGTCGCCCAACAGTTGTTCGAAGCGCGGCGTATCTTGCGGGGTGGAAATCACCAGTACATCGCGGATGCCGGACAGCATCAGCGTGGTCAGCGGATGGTAAATCATCGGCTTGTCATACACCGGCAGCAGTTGTTTGGAAATGGTTTGCGTGACCGGATAGAGCCGTGTGCCGGAACCGCCGGCGAGGATGATGCCTTTCATGCTGCACTCCTGTTGGTGTAGTTGGACTGAACCCAGTTTTGATATTCGCCGCTGGTGACCCCCTTGACCCAAGCGTCGTTGGATAAATACCACTCGACTGTTTTGCGCAGGCCGGATTCAAAATTTTCCAGAGGTTTCCAACCCAAATCGCGCGCGATTTTGTTGGCATTAATTGCGTAGCGCTGGTCGTGACCGGGACGGTCGGTCACGTAGGTGATGAGCTTGTTGTGCGGCGCGCCTTGCGGGTGCAGTTCGTCCAGAATCGAGCAGATGGACTGCACTACTTGCAAGTTGGTTTTTTCGTTCCAGCCGCCGATGTTGTAAGTTTCGCCCAGCTTGCCCTTCTCCAATACCAGACGCAACGCGCGCGCATGGTCGTCCACATATAACCAATCGCGGATGTTGTCGCCTTTGCCGTAAATGGGCAGCGGCTTGCCGTTGACCGCATTGAGGATCACCAGCGGAATGAGTTTTTCGGGGAAGTGGTACGGGCCGTAGTTGTTGGAGCAGTTGGTGGTGACCACGGGGAAACCGTAAGTGTGATGCCAGGCGCGTACCAGATGGTCGCTTGACGCTTTACTTGCTGAGTAAGGCGAATTGGGTTCGTACGGCATGTCTTCGGTGAAGAAACCGGTTTCGCCCAGACTGCCATACACTTCATCGGTGGAAATGTGGTGGAAGCGGAACGCGGCTTTGCGTTCGGCATTCAGCGTGTTCCAGTGCGTGCGCGCGGCTTCCAGTAAGGTGTAAGTGCCGACAATGTTGGTCTGGATGAAGGCGGCTGGCCCGGAAATGGAGCGATCCACATGCGACTCGGCAGCCAGGTGCATCACCGCATCCGGCTGGTGTTCGCGGAATACGCGCGCCAGTTCGGTCGCATCGCAAATATCTACTTGCTCGAAGCGGTATCGCGGATTGTCTGAAACCGAAGCCAGCGATTGCAGGTTGCCCGCATAAGTCAGCTTGTCCAGATTAACTACGCGATGCTCGGTGTCATTGATGAATTGGCGCACAACTGCGGAGCCGATGAATCCGGCACCGCCGGTAACGAGGATGGTTTTCATAAGAAAAATTTTAGGAATTCGTGGATGTAGGTAGGTTCAAAGTCGCTGTAATATGCGTCATCGCCCGCTCGGTTGCGCCGCGATTGTCGCAAACAAAACGTTCGCCGTCACGTCCCATCTGTTGCAAGCGATTGGTTTGCCGCAGCAATGTATTCAATTGAAGAACAAGGTCGTCAGCATCATTGACTCGTAACGCAGCACCGCAGGCAAGGGCGAGTTCGCTGGCTTGGGCAAAGTTATAGGTGTGTGCCCCGATGAATACGGGCTTGCCCTCTGCGCAGGCTTCGATCAGGTTTTGCCCGCCGAAAGGTAGCAAGCTGCCGCCGATAAAAGCCACATCGCAGGCCGCATAGTAGGCGAACATTTCGCCCATGCTGTCTCCGAGAACGACTTGCGTATCGGCGGCGATGGCGACGTTTTCGCTACGGCGTTGCATGCGCAAGCCATGTTGTTCGATTAGTGCAGCAACTTCGTCAAAGCGTTGCGGATGGCGCGGCACGATTACGGTGAGCAGGTTGTCTATATGCGCCTGCTGTAGCGCATCCAGCAGCAGCACCTCTTCGCCTTCGCGCGTGCTGGCGGCGAGAAAGACCGGGCGTTGTTCACCAAATAGTTGACGCAAACGAGCGCCAAGCCGCAACATTTCTTCGGGCGGTGCGATGTCGAATTTCAGATTACCCATGACCGATACCGCGCGGCTACCCAATTTTGCCAGGCGCATGGCATCGTCTTCAGTCTGCGCCGCGATAAGGTTGAGTTCCTGCAAACCCGAACGAATTAATTTGGAAATACGCGCATAACGCGCCGCTGATTTTTCCGACAAACGCGCGTTGAGCAGCAACAACGGGGTGTTCGAGGTATGGCAAAGATGCACCAGATTGAACCAGATTTCCGTTTCCAGCAGGATACCGATGCGCGGCTGAAAATGGCGCAAGAAGCGGCGCACAGCAAACGGATAATCGTAAGGCAGATAGACGCGGATTACTTCGTCGCCGTAAAGCTGTTCGCTGGCAGCGCGCCCGGTGGGCGTGGTGTGGGTGAGCAAAATCTGGTGGTCGGGATACTGCTTACGCAAACGCTGCACCAAGGTGGCGGCGGCGCGTGTTTCGCCGACCGACACGGTGTGTAGCCAGAGGACAGGCTTGTCGTTGCGAGCAGCATAAAAACCGAAGCGCTCGGCTACGTGTTGCAAATACTCGGGCTGTTTGCGCGCGCGCCACCACAAATGTAACCAAACATAAGGCAGCAACAGCCATAAACCCAGCGAGTAAATTGCGCGCGGATTAAGCATAGATGTCCAGTTCGGTGAGCTTTACGATCACAGCATCAACCGAAGGCGATGCCGCCTTGCCGCCAAGATTAACGGCGCGCGCCCCGGCATACAGCCCAGTCAGGCCGGGGTCGGTGGCGGTGTAGATGCCGATAGTGGGCACATCAAGTGCGGCAGCTAGATGGCTCAAGCCGGTATCCACGCCGACCACGGCACGCGCCTTGCCCAACAAGGCGGCAGCTTCGTTCAAGTTCAGACGCGGCGCACAGATGGATTCTGGAATGGCGGCGCACAAACGTTCGCCTCGTGTTTTTTCCTGTGCGTTGCCCCAAGGCAAAATAGAATTCAATCCGGCTTGGTGCAAATGTTTGCCCAGCGCGATCCAGTTATGTTCGTCCCACAATTTATCGTCGCGGCTGGTGGCGTGCAGTAACACAACATAAGCCTTGTTCGGTAACCATGGCAGCGCAATCTCCGGCGTGCAAATACCGTAGTCCGGCGCGCCAAGCGCGGTATAGCCGAGAGCAGCGGCGGCGAGCTGACGGTTGCGTTCCACTGCATGTTGATCCTTGGGGACAGCATAAGTGCAGTCATAGAACCAGCTAGCTAGCGGCTCGCGTGCGCTTTTCCAGTCGTAGCCGCAAAGCTTGGTGTGAGTGAAATGAGTGATTAGCGCACTTTTCAGCAGGCCTTGAGTATCCAGTGCAAAGTCGTAATGGCGGTCGCGCAGTTTATGGCGAACAGCTTGAATCTCACCACGCGCAGCCAGCCAGGATTTACGCCAGCGCCTTATAGCGACCGGGATGACACATTTCACTTTCGGATGCAGCGCGGGCAAAGCCGCAAAACTTTCTTCCACAATCCAGTCAATGCGCGCATCGGGAATGTTTCGGCAAATATCGGTCACTACCGGGAGATTGTGCAAAACATCGCCCAGCGAGGAAGTTTTAATCAGAACGATTTTCGGCGCGGTATGCATGCAGAGGCTTTAAGCGGAAACAAGGTCGCCATGATACACGAGCGGATTTCCCCGCTTGACACCCTTCGCCTGCAACTGATGTAATGCGCACTGTTCACAGATTGAACACACTATCAATGCTAGACGAAGCCACCCATTACGGTCTGCTCAAGACCCTGGAAGAAAACCCCGGACTTTCGCAAAGAGATTTGGCGAAACGGCTGGGTGTCAGCCTTGGCAAAATCAATTTCTGTTTGAATGCGCTGGTGGAAAAAGGCAGCCTCAAGATCAACAACTTTCGCAATAGCGAAAATAAGTTGGCTTATGCGTATCTGTTAACTCCGCGCGGAGTTGAACAAAAAGCACGAATGACCGTAGAGTTTTTGCAAATAAAATTATGTGAATATGAACAGCTTCGCAAAGAAATTGAGGAGCTCAAGTACGAAGCAGAACAAAAGGGGCTGCTTGATAAGGAACTTGAATGAACTTAATTGCGCTGATTCTCAGGAGACGTAAATGAAGGCAGTCATACTTGCAGGCGGTTTGGGTACACGCATCAGCGAAGAGACCTCGACCCGTCCCAAGCCCATGGTCGAGATAGGCGGCAAGCCTATCCTGTGGCACATCATGAAGAGTTATTCGGCACACGGCATCGACGAATTCGTGGTGTGCTGTGGCTACAAGGGCTATGTCATCAAGGAATATTTCGCCAACTACTTCCTGCACATGTCGGACGTGACCTTCGACATGCAGAACAACCGGATGGAAGTTCATCAGCGTTATGCCGAACCGTGGAAAGTGACCCTGGTGGATACCGGCGAAGACACCATGACCGGCGGACGCTTGAAACGCGTGGCGAACTACGTTAAGGACGAAGAAGCATTCTGCTTCACCTATGGCGACGGCGTAAGCGATGTCAACATCACAGAACTGATCGCCTTCCACAAAGCACAGAAAGTCAAAGCCACCCTGACAGCCACCCTGCCGCCCGGACGCTTTGGTGCTTTGGACATGAAAGGCAACAGAGTCAACAGCTTCCGGGAAAAGCCCCAAGGCGACGGAGCCATGATCAACGGCGGCTTCTTCGTACTGTCGCCTGAAGTCATTGACTACATCGTTGACGACAAAACAACCTGGGAGCGCGAACCGCTGGAACGGCTATCGGAAGAGGGCAACCTGGCAGCATTCCATCACCAGGGATTCTGGCAACCGATGGACACCCTGCGCGACAAAATGCACCTGGAAGAATTATGGCAATCCGGCAAAGCACCATGGAAGGTGTGGAAGTGAACCCGTCATTCTGGCAAGACAAACGCGTCCTGCTGACCGGACACACCGGCTTCAAAGGAAGCTGGCTGTCGCTCTGGCTGCAATCCATGGGCGCACACGTGGTGGGCTATGCGCTCGCGCCGCCGACCAACCCCAGCCTGTTCGAGGTTGCAGAAGTTGCGAAAGGCATGACCAGCATCATTGGCGACATCCGCGATCTGGAACACCTGCGCCGCGTATTCGCCGAACACCAGCCGCAAATCGTGATCCACATGGCGGCACAACCGCTGGTGCGCTACTCCTATATCGAACCGGTCGAGACTTATTCCACCAACGTGATGGGCACGGTGAACCTGCTGGAAGCGGTACGCAGCACGGCCAGCGTCAAAGCCGTGGTCAACGTGACCAGCGACAAATGCTATGAGAACCGCGAATGGGTGTGGGGCTACCGCGAGAACGAAGCCATGGGCGGCTATGATCCGTACAGCAGCAGCAAAGGCTGCGCGGAACTGGTGGCTGCCGCCTATCGCAACTCGTATTTCCACCCCGACAAATATCAAACCCACGGAGTCGCTATCGCCTCCGGCAGAGCGGGCAATGTCATCGGCGGCGGCGATTGGGCGGGCGACCGGCTCATTCCCGACATCATGCGCGCCATTACCCAAGGCAAGCCCGTCAACATCCGTAACCCGCATGCCATCCGTCCCTGGCAGCACGTATTGGAGCCGCTGGCGGGCTATCTGCAACTGGCACAAAAACTCTACGAAGAAGGCGCGGGATATGCCGAAGGCTGGAACTTCGGACCTGCCGAAGAAGATGCCAAACCCGTGCAATGGATAGTCGAAAAACTGACCGGGGCGTGGGGCGAAGGCGCGAGCTGGGTCTTGGATGGCGGCGAGCATCCGCACGAAGCGCATTACCTGAAGCTGGACTGTTCAAAAGCTAAAGCGCGACTGGACTGGCATCCGCGATGGCATCTTGAAGACGCATTGAGCGCGATCGTTGAATGGCATCGCGCCCATCGTGACGGAAAAGACATGCGCGAACTGACCTTGAGTCAGATCAGCGCCTACAACAAAAGCATTCAAAGACACTAAGCGGGAGTTTGCAAGTGGAAAAGACAGAAATAAAACAACAAATATTGAATCTGGTCGAACAATACAGCGCGCTGCAATATGCGGCCAAGCCGTTTAACGCAGGCAGCAGCGTCATCCCGCCTTCCGGCAAAGTGCTGGGTGCTGCCGAACTGAAGAACATGGTCGAGGCCTCCCTCGATGGCTGGCTCACCACCGGGCGTTTCAACGAAGCATTTGAAAAACGTTTCGCCGAATTCGTCGGCGTGCCTTACGCGCTGACCACCACCTCCGGCTCATCGGCCAATCTGCTGGCCTTCACCGCACTCACCTCGCACAAACTGGGCGCGCGCGCCTTGAAACCGGGCGACGAAGTCATCACCGTCGCGGCGGGCTTCCCCACCACCGTGAACCCCATGATGCAAAACGGCATGGTGCCGGTATTCGTGGACGTGGACATCCCCACCTACAACATTGACCCGAACAAAATTGAAGCGGCAATCAGTCCCAAGACCAAAGCCATCATGGTGGCGCACACGCTGGGCAACCCGTTCGATCTGGATGCCGTCATGGCCTTGGCTGAAAAACACAAGCTATGGGTCATCGAAGATTGCTGCGATGCGCTAGGCTCGCGCTACAAAGGTCGGCACGTCGGCAGCTTCGGCCACATCGCCACTTGCAGCTTCTATCCCGCGCACCACATCACCATGGGCGAAGGCGGCATGGTATTCACCAAAGACCGCGACCTGCGCAGCATCATCGAATCGTTCCGCGATTGGGGACGCGACTGCTATTGCGCGCCGGGCTGCGACAACACCTGCGGCAAACGCTTCGGTCAGCAACTGGGCTCATTGCCTTCAGGTTACGACCACAAGTACACCTACTCGCATCTGGGCTACAACCTCAAGATCACCGACATGCAAGCGGCCTGTGCGCTGGCGCAAATGGACAGGCTGCCGGACTTCATCGAAGCGCGCCAACGCAACTTCGCCTTCCTCAAAGAACGCCTGAAATCCTGCGAAGAATTCCTGATCCTGCCCGAAGCCACTGCGGGCAGCGAACCCTCCTGGTTCGGCTTCCCGATCACCCTGCGCGAAGAGGCGGGAGTTGAACGTGTCGAACTGTTGAAATATCTGGATCAATACAAGATCGGCACGCGCCTGCTATTCGCTGGCAACCTCACGCGCCAGCCGTACTTTGCGGGGCGTGCTTACCGCATTAGCGGCGAACTGTCCAATACCGACAAGATCATGAACGACACCTTGTGGATCGGTGTGTATCCGGGATTGAGCGAAGAGATGCTGAGTTTCGTGGTCGAGAAAATTGAAGCATTTTTCGGCGTGAATTTCTAAGGAAAATTATGAAACATCTGTCGATAGCAGCTCTCAATGTGGAAGGCCAGCCGATGTTCAAGATGCTGGACAAAGTTCAAAAACTTGAACGAACAGGGCGCGAAATTCTTCACTTCGAGCTGGGTGAACCCAACTTCGACACGCCCGCAAACATTGTTGATGCCGCTTGTCACGCATTAAAAAACGGCGAGACACACTATACAAGTTCGATGGGGATATATGCCTTTCGTGAAGTAGTGCAACAGACGACGCAAATTTCTCGCGGCTTCAAGCCTGAAATTGAGCAGATACTGGTCACGCCGGGAGCCAATGCGATCATTTACTTGGCCGTCAGTTGTTTGGTAAATCCGGGCGAAGAGGTGATAGTTCCTGATCCGGGGTTTCCGACTTACTACTCGGCAATTCGATACTGCGGGGCTATCCCGGTCAGCGTGCCTTTGCATGAATCCAATCAATTCAGGCTGAACCCGGACGATCTGCGCAAACGTATCACTTCCAAGACGCGATTGATAATCATCAACTCACCGAGCAATCCGACTGGGGCTGTTATGACTCCAGAAGAAATTGACGAGGTGGCGCGTATCGCCAAGGAACATGACATTTACCTGTTGAGCGACGAAATTTATGCGCGCATGGTGTTCGACGGCGAAAACCGTTTCCACACACCGGCAATCTTTGACCAATGCAAGGAAAGAACCATCATCATCAACGGCTTTAGCAAAGCGTTTGCGATGACCGGGTGGCGGCTGGGAGTGGCTATCGGACCTAAAGAGGTCATCGAAAAAATGGGACTGGTGGTGCAAACGATTGTTTCCTGCGTGCCGCCATTTATTCAGCTTGCCGGAATTGAAGCGATCAAGGGAGATCAATCTGCGTTGACAGAAATGCTGGATGCTTATCAGCAGCGACGCGATGTGCTGGTAGCAGGACTAAATAGCATTCCAGGAGTTAAATGCGTGAAGCCGGAAGGGGCGCTTTATGCCTTCCCGAACATTTCTGGCACTGGCATGACGAGCGAAGAATTTGCCGATTTTGCTTTGGAAAAAGCCGGTGTGGCACTGCTGCCGGGCAACAATTTTGGCGAACATGGCGAGGATTTTGTTCGCCTGTGTTATGTGAACACCTTGGAAAATATTGAGCTTGCGATCGGTAAGCTCAAGCAGGCAATACAGGAGCGTAATAAATGAGCCAAATGAATAGAGTTAGCGATGTTCTTGTTGATTTCATATACAAGTTGGGTGTCGATACGGTCTTCACCGTGACCGGTGGCGGCGCGATGTTTCTGAATGATGCGGTGGCAGCGCATCCTCAAATGAAAGCGGTATGCAACCATCACGAGCAGGCTTGTGCGATGGGTGCTGTCGGCTATGCCAAGCTGCGCAATGGTTACGCCTCGGCAATTGTGACGACCGGTTGCGGTGCGACCAATGCCATCACTGGCCTGCTCGATGCGTGGCAAGACAATGTGCCGTGCATTTTCGTGTCCGGGCAAGTCAAACGGAAGGAAACTTGCTACAACGCAACTGTGTCGCTCAGGCAGTTCGGTGTTCAAGAGGCGAATATTGTTGCGGTAGTCAAGCCGCTCACCAAATATGCGGTGATGATTAACGATCCGCAGGATATTTTATTTGAACTGGAAAAGGCGGCCTTTCTGGCGAAGACAGGCCGTCCCGGTCCAGTGTGGATTGATGTGCCGCTTGATGTGCAGGGCGCGACGGTTGATCCGGGCGCGCTGAGACATTTCACGCCGGAGCTTGGTGCAGATACCAAGCCAGCTCCAACAACGCAAGACCTTGATGCGTTGCGACACAAGCTCGCAAAGGCCAAACGTCCAATTATCATTGCGGGAAACGGCATACGTTTGGGGGGGGCTGTAGAATCGTTCCAGAAATTTATCGAACAGAGCAGGATTCCGGTTGCTGTCTCGTTTCTGGGAGTCGATTTGCTCTCCAGCGATCATCCTCAGTATGTTGGTCGTCTCGGTATCAAGGGAGATCGAGCCGGAAACTTTGCGGTACAAAATGCTGACTTGGTCATTTCAATTGGCTGCCATCTCAGCGTCGCTCTGACCGGCTTTGAGTACGAGTTATTTGCCAGAGAAGCCGATCTGGTGGTGATAGACATCGACCCTGAAGAACATCAAAAAAATACCGTCAAAATCGATCAATTCATTCATGCGGATGTGGCGGAGTTCTTTGCAAAATTCGCAGCCCCCAAATCCTCAGAAGATTGGCTTGGATGGGGAGAAACTTGCCGCAAGTGGCGAGAGCAATGGCCGGTTTGCTTGTCAGACTATGCTGAAGAAAAAGAGGGCATCAACAAATACCTTTTCGTTGAAAAGCTGAAAGATCATCTCAAAGCAGATTCAGTGGTGGTGTCAGATGCCGGCTCATCGTACTACGTCACCTCGCAAGCCTTGAAAATCAGAGATCAGCAACGCTATGTGACCTCCGGCGCACAAGCGGATATGGGCTTTACGCTGCCTGCTGCAATCGGTGTCAGCGTGGCTAGAAATGGCGGAGAAGTTGTCGGTATCACCGGCGATGGATCGCTGCAGATGAATATTCAGGAATTGCAGACACTGGTATACCACCAGTTCCCGGTAAAGCTCGTGGTATGGAACAACAACGGCTACCTTTCCATCCGCGCCACCCAACGCAAATTCTTTTCAGGCCGTGAACTGGGAACCGATGCACAAAATGGCGTGTCATTTCCATCCAATGAGAAGATCGCTGCCGCATATGGCATTCCATTTCATCGCGTGGCGGAGCCGGCCTTGCTGGATGCGGCATTGGAAATAATGATGAAGACCGCCGGCCCAATGATTCTTGAAGTGATGTGCCCGCAAAATCAGGAGATCATTCCGACCGCCAGCTCCAAGAAAATGCCGGATGGACGTATGGTGTCCAAACCTTTAGAGGACATGTATCCCTTTCTGGATCGGACAGAATTTCTTGCCAACATGATTGTTAAACCGCTAGAAGAATAGAAGGTTGTCTTCTTGATGCGCATAGCTATTCTAGGAGCAACCAGTCAGATCGCCAGAGACCTGATCGTTTCGTGCTCAGCCGAAACTGACAAACATTTGCATTTATTTGCGCGTCGGACAGATGAGTTGGCAAAGTGGTTGGGAAATGCAGGACTATCAGGGCGCTGTCCGATAGACGAGTTTTCTGCGTTCGCCAAGCAGGAGTTTGATGTGATCATCAATTTCGTCGGAGTGGGCAATCCGGCACAGGCAGCCGCGATGGGGAATGCGATCTTTGACATAACCCTGCACTTTGACGAAATGGTGCTGGATTATTTGCATACTCATTCGGCATGTCGATATTTATTCTTGAGCAGTGGTGCTGCATACGGCTCGAATTTCAACGAGCCAGCCACCAAGGATACGCCAGCCGTTGTGGCAATAAACAAGCTAACACCGCAGGATTGGTATGGTGTAGCCAAGTTGCACGCAGAGTGCAGACATCGCGCACATCCCGAATTGTCTATCATCGACATTCGCGTGTTTAATTACTTTAGTCGTTCGCAAGATATTTCAGCACGTTTTTTAATTATGGATATTTTGCGCGCAATTCGCGATAAAACTGTGTTGAAAATCTCACCTGATTTTATTGTGCGCGATTATCTACATCCATCCGATTTCTATAGTTTGGTCAATGTGCTACTTTCTGCGCCTGTTGCCAATGCAGTAGTAGATTGTTATAGCCGTGCGCCTATTGAAAAGCAGCAACTGTTGGTAGCAATGCAAGAAAAGTTTGACCTGCGTTATGAAATTGCCGGCGCGTCAGTCGGCATAAATGCAACAGGAAGAAAACCTCACTATTACTCACTGAACACTCGTGCTGCCGACTTTGGATACCAGCCAAGCCTGACCTCTCTTGAAGGGGTGCTGTTGGAATCGTATGGCATATTAAATCCGCATCAAAGTTAATCATATAGAGGATCAAGCATGTCGAATTTTTTTAGAAAGAACGTAAATCGCTTTAATAAATGGATATACACACCTATCAACGTTTTGCTAAAGAGTAATAGCTTTAGAAACGATAAGAACTACAGAATGAATAGTGACGTTGCCAAGTGCGTCGAAGATAGGAAAGAGTTGTCCGGTGATGATTCGGCATTACTCAAGCGTATTTCAGTTGCCTATATAAAAGCATCGAATGATCTTCTTGCGCACTCGGAAGTATTTCGACCAAGCAACGAATGGTTGCCCATATATAAACATAATCTTAAAGAGGCAATTCAGGCCTTGGAGGAATGCAATACAAGCGACCTTGATAAAATTTACAGAAATTTTTGGCGCGAGCCTTGTAGCACTGGATTAGTCGGTTTGCCTGTTGATATGAAGAGCTCGTTTTTTGGGAAGGCTCAAAATATAAGCTATGTTAATAAGTCGCTATATTTGAATGACTCTATCCACAGATTTAATTTGTGGAAGAAATTATTGGGTCAACGATTCCCTATTGATAGCCTGATCTCGCCAGTGATCGGCAACCCATATGGGTATTTCATTGATGAGAAATTTATCAAGTCAGGAGCGGATTACCAGCACTACTATGCCACTCGGATAAACGACTTGCTCAATGTGAAACAAGGTCGAAAGATTGTTGCTGAGATTGGTGGCGGTTTTGGCGGGATGGCATATTACTTGATACGTGATGCAAAAAATTCTACTTACATAGATTTTGATTTACCCGAAAACCTGGCGCTTACAACTTATTACTTATTGAAAGCATTTCCAGAAAAGAAGGTTTTGCTATACGGAGAGGCGGAGCTTGATGGAATGAAGTTGGCTGACTACGACATCATTTTGATGCCGAGTTTCCAATTGGATAAGCTGCCTGATGCCACATGCGATTTGATATTTAATTCATACAGCCTTGCTGAAATGTCAGCAAAAACAATAAGCCATTATGTATTGCGATCATCCAAGCTAATAAAAGAAGGCGGCTGGTTTTTTCACGTGAACCACACAAAACATAGTCTTGTGTCAGCTAGAGATTTTCCAATACCGGATAATTTTGAACTGATTAGCGAAGAATTCGCAGCATGGAATCTGGGCAGAAATTCAAATATGGATGAATTTGAATTTTTATATAAGAAGAAATAATCCGACATCGAGAACTTATTTTTTCTTTGAAGTTTAACTAAGCAAATAGATGAGTATGAAAAAATTGCTGGTCTTTATGGGTGTAGATCGAGCAGTTGTTTATACCTTGGCAGGTCGAGGCTGGGGTTTGCTTTCTGGCATCGTTACATTGTTTCTGGTTGTGCGTTACCTAACGCCTGATGAACAAGGTTATTACTACACCTTTGCCAGTCTATTGGCGATGCAGATACTTTTTGAGTTGGGCATGAGTGTCGTGGTCATGCAATTTGCTAGCCATGAAATGGCAAACTTATCATGGTCCGTGACGGATACTCTGGAGGGAGACGTGGGCGCGAAAAGTCGGCTGCGTTCGCTGATCTTACTGGTAACCAAATGGTACGGAGTCATCGCAGTTCTTATCATCGTTGTGATACTTCCGATTGGTTGGATTTTCTTTTCCTCGAACCATTCGCAAACTTCAGTCAACTGGCAGTTGGCTTGGATTTGGCTGGTGTTTGCTGCCGCGATAAATATTTTTCTCATGCCATATTTATCTTTGCTGGAAGGCTGTGGCCGGGTAACCGAAGTCGCGCGGTTAAGAATGAAGCAGAGCATGGTAAGCAGTCTATTCGCATGGCTAGTGTTAATGGGGGGGGGAGGTTTGCTAGCTTTGCCTGCAATGAATACAGGCTTGGCATTGACAGCATTTATATGGCTGTGGCGCACAAAGAAAAATTTTATAGTTAATTTGTTAGCACAAAGGCTGTCTGCCGGTAGCGTTAGATGGAAAACTGAAATTTGGCCATTTCAGTGGAGAATTGCATTAAGTTGGCTGAGTGGCTATTTTATTTTTCAATTATTTACACCGACAATATTTGCATATCGTGGAGCTGTGGAAGCCGGGCAAATGGGCATGAGCATTTCGATCGCAAATGCGTTGATGGGAATTGCGATAGCTTGGATGAATACCAAGGCACCAGGATTCGGCTCCCTTGTTGCAAAAAAAGATTACGACAATCTGGATCGCGTGTTTGCATTAACTTTATCGCGTTCACTCGCAGTAATGGTGGTGATTGGAGGGGGCTTGTGCGCAATGAACTATATCGCCCATATTGAGCTCATGCCGTTTGCGTATCGTATTCTTGACCCTTTGCCATTCCTGCTTCTGATATTGGCGACCATACTCGCATATGTAACCTACGCCCAGGCAACATACCTGCGCGCGCATAAGGAAGAGCCGTTTATGCTGATAAGCTTAATCAGCGCCGCGCTAATTGGTAGCCTTACTGTCCTGTTGGGTAATAAATATGGATCAACTGGACTGATGGCGGCCTATGCAGCTGTTTATAGTATTGTAGGGGTCGGATGGGGCAGTAAAATATTCCTTTCGAAGCGGCGTGAGTGGCAGGAAACTGCGCGACAGCAGTGTCATGAAAGGCCAAGTTAAGATGCAAGATATAGAAATTGTTGTAATAAGAAGCCATCCGCTATTGACCATCGCTATACCCACATACAACAGGGCAGATTATCTTGCTCTCTGCATGGAAAAAATTGGTGATGAAATTGATAGCCTCAATAAAGACCAGCAGTGTTTGGTCAAGCTGTATGTATCTGATAACGCTTCTTCGGACAAAACACCTGACGTTATCGCGCACTATCGCAAGAGACATACAGGAGCTTTCGAGGTGGTACGCAATATTGAGAATATTGGTGCGGATAAAAATATCGCCCAATGCTATGGTGCTGCAACAACTCCCTATGTGTGGATCATGGGTGACGATGATGTGATTCTTTCTGGCGGACTAAAGAAAGTGTTAGATGTTCTTGTCAACGACGAGGTTGATATTTTGTATGTCAATAATTACTGGTTCAACGAAAGCTATACGGATAAACCTAAGCTAAACAAAAATCACGGCACATCTTCATACATTAGTTCTTTGGCATTTTCCCGTTATACAAATGTAATGCTTACTTTTATTTCGGGTCAAATAGTGCGCAGTGGTGTTGGGCTCAATTATCAAAATCAGTTGATGGCTAGCAATCTTGTACAGTTAAGTTGGGTTCTACCGCTTATGCGTGAAGGGAAACGTTTTGCAGTGATACAAGATTGGGTGGTCGCAGCGAAAGGTTCAAACTCTGGTGGCTATGGCTTGGTTAAAGTATTTGGAAGTAATTTGGTAAAAATTACCAACGATCTTTTGCAAGGCAAACCAGAAATAGCCCGAGCCATTCAAAATGGCACTATCGTAAATTTCTTCCCGGGTTTTATTTTTGAATTCCGCAAAGGGGCAAGTAAGTTTTCGGATCAGGATATGTCGGCCGGGCTAAAAGAGGCGTTTGGCGATAACTGGAGGTATTACGTTTTTCTAGCACCGTTAATGTGGCTGCCATTATTTGCGGCCAATTATTACAACGTATTGCTCAAAGTGTTTCGCCGTCTTTTCCGTTCAGTGTTGGTGTAGTCGATTGCCGAAAATGAAATTATTCATGCAGCGAATTCCTTTCATAGCTGGCTTTTCAAGACGCTTATTGCAAATTGCGAAAGTGGCTGCTCAAGAACAACCTCGGGTGGTGCTGTTTCGATTGGTTGGTTGGTTCGTTTACATAATCGAAGGAAAGATTTCAGCTTATTTGGCCGGCTGGGAGAAGGCATATTTGGGGCGCGGATCAAGAGTGATAGGTACCTGCTTCATCACGGTGGGTGAGCGGTCATCTATTGGTCGCAATGCGTGGATCGAGGCAGTGACGGAATCTGGCGAAGACGCATATAAGCCGAAAATTAAATTCGGAAATGGGTTTCACGCTTCTGAGCGCCTGCATATTTCAGCAATCAATCGTATAGAGATTGGTGATAACTGCCTGTTTGGTAGCGGTGTGTATATCAGCGACCATAATCATGGGTCTTACAAGGGGGCAAAACACAGCCATCCAAGTGAGCCGCCTGTCATGCGTGAGTTGGTTTCGCATGGGCCTGTCGTTATTGGCTCCAATGTTTGGATGGGTGACAACGTTACCATCGTCGGCCCTGTGCGAATTGGGAATGGTGTTGTCGTTGGAGCAAACTCGGTGGTAACGCGCGATATGCCTGACAATGTAATTGTCGCGGGTATTCCCGCAAAGATATTAAAGCGGTTCAATTTTACAAGCGGCAAGTGGGAGGCGTTAGAAGAGTCATGAGCCATGCAGGAAAATGTCAGCCCATCCAATTGAAGCGCAGTTGAAGATATAAATATGAATGAAGAAATCAGCATGAAAAAAAAGGCTCGCGTAATCGCGTTCTATTTACCCCAATTTCATCCCACACCCGAAAATGATGAATGGTGGGGCAAAGGCTTTACAGAGTGGACAAATGTGGCCAGTGCGAAGTCTCTGTTCAAGGGGCATGAACAGCCGGTTGTTCCGGCAGATTTGGGTTTTTATGACCTCAGGCTGCCTGAGACGAGAGTAGCTCAGGCAGAAATGGCTGCCGCATACGGGGTGGAAGGTTTTTGCTACTGGCACTATTGGTTTGCAGGTCGCCGCATGTTGGAGCGACCGTTTAACGAGGTGCTTGAATCCGGTTCACCAGATTTTCCATTTTGTTTGGGATGGGCCAATCATTCGTGGAGCGGAATCTGGAAAGACGAACCGCATCGCTTGTTGATTGACCAAACTTATCCCGGCGAGGCAGATGATAGAGCGCACTTTGATTATCTGCTAACCGCCTTTCGAGATCACCGTTATATGACGGTGGATGGCAAGCCGATATTTGTAATATTCAAGCCGACAGACATCCCTGAAGCTAAGAGAAGATTTGATCTTTGGCGTGAGTTGGCATTGCAGGCCGGGCTTAAGGGCTTGCATATCGTGGGCATCAATATGCTGGACTTCAAAGATGCAGGCGCTCTTGGTTTGGATGCGGTTTTAGTATCCACGCTGGCCGTGACTAACACAGCCAATTCGGTGGTAAACGAGGCCTCCAGAATAATATGGGGAATCAGGCGGCGGCTGGCTTTGGGCGGACCGCGTATTGTCGAATATAGCGAGGTGATCAAACATCTTATTCCCGATCTCAATCAGTTCGGGTGCGAAGCCTATCCTTGCGTTTTTCCCAATTGGGATAACACGCCTCGCAAGGGACGCAAGGGGTTGGTCGTAGCGAATTCTACCCCCGCGCTTTTTGAGAAACATTTACAAGAGGCAGTGAGTGAGTTGGATCATCGTGATGATGAACACAAACTGGTCTTTGTGAAATCATGGAACGAGTGGGCTGAAGGAAATCATCTGGAGCCAGATACGAAATGGGGCAGGCAATATTTGCAGGTAGTTAAGCGAGTAATCGGATGATGAGTTGCCTCCTCCCTTCGGCTGAACAAAGCCAAGCTGACTGAGCCGTCAAGAAGATCATGGCAATCAGAGTATTTATTCATGCGACGAACGTGCATCAAGGTGGCGGGCGGTCTTTGCTCGATGCGTTGTTGAAAGAGCTTGATTGCGGAACGGAGTTTGTATTGTCTCTGGATGAGCGTATGCCTGCTCCAAGGAGCATGCCTGATAACGTTCAAATCAAGCGCGTTAAACCGACTGTTATGCAACGATTGCGGGCAGAAAGATGGCTTGCCCGGAGTGTTGTTTCAGAAGATATTGTCTTGTGTTTCGGCAATCTTCCTCCCTTGTTCAAGCTAAGCGGACATACGCGGGTCTTTGTGCAGAATCGCTATCTTATAGATGATGTCAAGTTAGATGGATTTTCTTTAAGGGTGAGGTTACGGCTTGTTTTGGAGCGGCTGTGGTTATCCGGCAGGATGTCAAACGTCAATGAGTTTATCGTACAAACGCCGACGATGAAAAGATTGCTGGATAATAAAACGGGCGGAAAAGTACCGGTACGAGTCCTCCCCTTTGTGGCGGAGTCAAATGGTTATGCGCGTAGCGCATCGCAAGCAAAACAACTTGCAGCGAGAAGTTGCGACTTCGTCTATATCGCGTCCGGCGAGCCGCACAAGAACCATCGTCGCCTGCTCAAAGCTTGGTGTTTGTTGGCGGAGGAAGGCGTGTTCCCTTCGTTATGTTTGACTCTGGATAAGGGCTGTTTTGCCGGGTTATGCGGAGAGATTGAAGCGTTGCGGCAACAGTATGGATTGAAAGTGGAGAATCTGGGTGTGTTGTCCCATCAGAAGGTTTTAGAGCTTTATAAAAAAGCATCCGCCTCGATATATCCTTCGACGTTCGAATCGTTCGGTTTGCCGTTGATCGAGGCACGCCAGGCAGGCTTGCCTGTGCTGGCATCGGAACTGGATTATGTGCGCGATGTTCTAGACCCGGAGCAGACCTTTGATCCAGAGTCTCCGGTCTCCATTGCCAGAGCGGTGAAGCGTTTCATGGGTCTCAAGGACGAGGCGTTACCATTGCTGGATGCTGGAGCGTTCTTGAAAAACATATTGGTGAAGGCGGAATAGCATGCGCGTGCTTGTTGTGAGCCAATATTTCTGGCCGGAGAATTTTCGCATCAACGCGATTGTGGAAAGCATGGTTGCGCGCGGGATCGAAGTTGAGATACTCACGGGCAAGCCCAATTATCCCGAAGGAAAAATTTCGCCCGGCTACCGTGCCTGGGGTTGCCAGCAGGAGCAGTGGCAAGGCGCGACCGTGCATCGCGTCCCGTTATTTCCGCGAGGCCGCAATAGCCGTTTCAGGCTGATGCTGAACTATCTTTCATTCATTTTTTTCGGCTTGGTCAGTGGCTCGTGGTTGCTGCGCAAACGTCAATATGATGTCATCTTTGTGTACGGGCTTTCCCCTATTCTGCTGGCAATCCCCGCGCTTTTTATCGGGTGGCTAAAAGGTAAAAAAATCATTATTTGGGTGCAGGATTTATGGCCGGAAAGTCTATCGGCGACGGGCTATGTTCAAAACGGATTTATCATCGGCGCAGTGCGCCAAGTGGTTTGCTTCATCTATCGCCATTCCGATTTATTGCTGGTGCAGTCGCGGGCTTTCGAGAAGCCGGTGAGCGCATTGGCACCAAGCACGCCTATCGCGTATTACCCCAACTCGGTGGATGATTCCTTTGCCCGACCGTCCGCTGTCGAAACCCCTCAAGTCGAGGGACTTGACGGGGGATTCAGTGTGATGTTCGCGGGCAATATTGGCGCGGCACAGGCCGTCGAAGTGATCGTCGAAGCTGCCTCTTTGTTGAAAGAGCATGTGGCAATCCATTTTGTTGTGTTGGGAGATGGAAGTTCCCGCGAATGGATGGTGAACGAAGCGCGACGGCTCGGGCTTGGCAACCTGCATTTGCCGGGAAGATTCCCGGTGGAAATGATGCCGGGATTCATGCAAAAAGCATCCGCATTGTTGGTGACGCTGACGGATAGGCTGATTTTTGCAGCGACCGTCCCCAACAAAATCCAGGCTTACTTGGCGGCTGGGAGACCCATCATTGCCTGCTTGAATGGTGAGGGAGCGAACTTGGTGGTCGAGGCAGGGGCAGGGTTTGCCACACCGGCTGAGGATGCTCAGGCATTGGCAGAAACAGTATTGCAGCTATACAAATTATCCCCTGAAGCCCGCAATCAAATGGGCGAAAATGGCCGAAAATATTATCAGGCGCATTTTGATCACGAGCGTTTGGTTGAAGAGTTGATCGGGTATCTACAGTCGGTGTCGCAAAGTAAAGAGGTTCTGGAATGAGAATATTGGTAATTGGAGCGAGTGGGATGATAGGCAGTGCGGTGCTGCGCGTGCTGCGTGAAAACAAATCCTGGGAAATTTTCGGCAGCGTTCGCAATGAAAGGTCCAAGCGATTTTTTTCCGCCCCAATCAGCAATCGCCTGATCGCCAACATTGATGTAGAAAACCATGATGCTCTGGTCAGAGTTATGGATCAAATTCGTCCCGACGTGGTCGTCAATTGTGCGGGCTTAACCAAACACAAGCCGGAAGCCGAAGACCCGCTGGTTTCCATTCCGATCAACACGCTGATGCCGCATCGCTTGGCGGGGCTGAGCAAACTGGCTGGCGCACGTTTGATTCATATCAGCACCGACTGCGTATTCTCCGGCGAAAAGGGCAATTACACCGAAGATGATTTCGCCGATGCGCGCGATGTGTACGGCAAATCCAAGGCATTGGGTGAAGTGCTTGATGCGCACTGCATTACCTTGCGCACCTCGACCATAGGCCACGAATTGCAAAGCAATTATGGATTGCTGGACTGGTTCATGTCGCAACAGGGGCGCTGCAAAGGTTATACTCGCGCCGTTTTTTCCGGCTTGCCAACGGTGGTTTTTGCCGGGGTGATACGGGACGTGGTGATCCCGCATACCGAGCTGTCCGGGCTGTACCACGTGGCAGCCAAGCCGATCAACAAATACGATCTACTAACGTTGATTGCAGATGTCTATGGCAAGAACATCGACATCGTGCCGGACGAGAAACTGGTGATTGATCGTTCGCTTAACGCCGGGCGCTTCCAGTCAGCAACAGGCTATATCGCACCCGGGTGGCCGGAGCTGATCGAATTGATGCACGCATATAAATAAACTTGGATCGAATTATGTTCAAAGGCAAAACATTGATGATTACCGGCGGCACGGGTTCTTTCGGGAATACCGTGCTCAATCGTTTCCTCTCAACCGAAGTGGGCGAGATACGCATTTTCAGTCGCGACGAAAAGAAACAGGAGGACATGCGCATCGCGCTCAACAACAGCAAGTTGAAGTTCTACATAGGCGATGTGCGCGATTACGACAGCGTCTATCAGGCCATGCGCGGCGTGGACTATGTGTTCCATGCGGCTGCATTGAAACAAGTCCCCTCGTGCGAGTTCTACCCGATGGAAGCGGTGCGCACCAATGTGGTCGGCACCGAGAACGTGTTGAATGCGGCCACTGCCAACGGGGTAATACGTGTGGTGGTATTGAGCACTGACAAGGCGGTGTATCCGATCAACGCCATGGGCATCTCCAAAGCGATGGCCGAAAAACTGATGGTGGCCAAATCGCGCATACAGCGCGAGACCGAGACGGTGTTCTGCGCCACGCGCTACGGCAACGTGATGGCTTCGCGCGGCTCGGTTATCCCCTTGTTTGTGTCGCAGTTGAAAGAGGGCAAGCCGCTGACGGTGACCGACCCCAACATGACACGTTTTTTGATGTCGCTGGAAGACTCTGTCGATCTGGTGTTGTATGCCTACGAGCACGGCAAGCAGGGCGACATCTTCGTGCAAAAAGCGCCCGCGTCAACGGTCGCCGATCTGGCGCAAGCACTAAAAGAGTTGTTCGAGGGCGACAGTGCGGTGCGCATCATCGGCACGCGCCATGGCGAGAAGTTGTACGAGTCGTTGATCTCGCGCGAAGAAATGGTGCATGCCCAGGATATGGGCGGCTATTACCGCATCCCTGCCGACAACCGCGACCTCAATTACGCGAAATATTTCAGCGAAGGCGAAGAGAAAATTTCGCAGCAGGAGGATTACACCTCGCACAACACCGAGCGGCTGAATGTCGAACAAGTCAAAGCGTTGCTGTTGAAACTGGATTACATCAAGGAAGAATTAAATGCTTAAAGTGATGACCATCGTCGGGACTCGCCCCGAACTGATCAAAATGAGCCGCGTGATCGCCGAGTTCGATCAGCACACGCAGCATGTGCTGGTTCACACTGGACAAAATTACGATTACGAGTTGAACCAACTATTCTTTGAAGACTTGGGCATTCGCAAGCCGGATCATTTTCTCGAAGCGGTGGGCGAGAACGCCGCACAAACCATTGCACGCGTGATCGAAAAATCCGATGCCGTCATGGAAAAAGAGCAGCCCGATGCGGTCATGCTGTACGGTGATACCAACTCCTGTCTGGCGGTCATCGCGGCCAAGCGCCGCAAAATTCCGGTGTTTCACATGGAAGCGGGTAACCGCTGTTTCGACCAGCGCGTGCCGGAAGAGTTGAACCGCAAAGTGCTCGACCATCTGAGCGACATCAATCTTGTGCTGACCGAACACGCGCGCCGTTACTTGATCGCCGAAGGAATCCGTCCCGAGACCATCATCAAAACCGGCTCGCACATGCACGAGGTGCTGGAACACTACATGCCGAAGATCGTGCAATCGGACATATTGCAACGTATGGGTTTGACCGCGAACAAATTCTTTATCGTAAGCGCGCACCGCGAAGAAAACATCGACAGCCCGGAAAACATGAGCAACATGGTGGAAACGCTCAACGCGCTGGCCGAAACCTATGACTGCCCGGTCATCGTCTCAACCCACCCGCGCACGCGCAAACGTTTGGATTCGATGGAGTTGGGCCAGCTCAACCCGCACATCCAATTCCTCAAACCGTTCGGTTTCTGCGACTACATTAAATTGCAGATGGAGGCGCTGTGCGTCGTCTCTGACAGTGGCACCATCACCGAAGAAGGCTCGCTGCTCAACCTGCCCGCGATCACTATCCGCAACGCGCACGAGCGCCCGGAAGGCATGGATGTCGGCACGCTCATCATGAGCGGGCTGAGGAAAGAGCGCGTGCTGGATGCCGTGCAGGTCATCATCAGCCAACATGACAAGACCAAGCGAATCATGCGCCCGGTGCAGGATTACGAGGCGGGTCCGGTATCCAAGCAGATGTTGCGGATTGTGATGAGCTATGTGGATTATGTGAATCGCACTGTCTGGTCAAAACATATTTAAGCGGCTGCCGCATTTCTAATATGGCATCAGATTATTGGTGGCAATCTGGTTCAAGCTCTGATGAGGCATTGAATGAGTCTTACCGCAGGGTGACATCGAATTTTCGAATATGAATAGATATGCTCCTATCGTAGCTGCGCTGGTTTCGGCGCTAATGATCGCCGCCATCTTGCGCAGCAAGTGGGGCGCGAAAGTACAGGACATTCCCAATGAGCGCTCGCTGCATGCCGCCCCCACTCCGCGCATCGGCGGCGTGGGATTGATGGCCGGCATACTCGCGGGTTGGACGCTGCTGTTCGCATCGCTGCAATGGTGGCTGCTGCTGCCGATGCTCGGCTTGCTGGCGGTTTCTTTTCTGGATGACATTTACTGCCTGCCGGTGAAGCAGCGCTTGGCGGTGCAACTGCTGGCTGCCATGATGCTTGTGGTCGGTTCCGGTCTGCTCGCGCAACAAGGCATAGCGGTCGGCGTAGCGGCAATCCTGCTCACTGTATGGATGACCAATCTCTACAATTTCATGGATGGCTCGGACGGTATGGCGGGCGGCATGGCGTTGTTTGGCTTCGGCGTGTTCGGTATTGCCGCCATGCAGGGCGGCCACGAAAATTTTGCCCTGTTGAATTTTTCCGTGGCGGCGGCAGCGTTGGGTTTTCTCTTATTCAATTTTCCCAAGGCTCGCGTGTTCATGGGCGATGCCGGTTCTGTCCCGCTGGGATTTCTGGTGGCAGCGCTGGGTTTGCAAGGTTGGCAGCTCGGCTGCTGGCAAGCGTGGTTTCCGCTGCTGGTGTTCTCGCCGTTCATTGTGGATGCCAGCGCGACGCTGGTAAGACGCTCTTTGCGCGGAGTGAAGATCACCGAAGCGCACCGCGAACATTATTATCAGCGCGCCGTGCAAATGGGTTGGAAACATCATAATGTCGCGTTGCTCGAATACGTACTGATGCTGTGTGCGGGCATCTCGGCCTTGTGCTCGTTACAACGGGCTTTGCCGTGGCAAATGCTTCTGCTCTGGGGCGGCATCTACGTTTTGCTGATGTTGGTTTTGGATATGCGCTGGAAAGAATTCAATAAAATATGAGCAAGAATACCCTGATCGCCATATTGCACGATTTACTTGCGGCAGTGCTCGCATGGTGGTTTGCCTATCTGCTGCGTTTCAATTTTGATTTGCCGGAAGGTTTCCGGGAAGAACTGTGGCAAACAATAATTTGGGTCGTGCCGCTGCAAGGCGCAGTTTTCTGGGGCTTCAGCCTGTATCGCGGTGTGTGGCGCTACGCCAGCGTGGCCGACCTGCGCCGTATCTTGTTTGCGGTTATCGCGGCCACCGCGCTTATTCCCATGGTGCTGGGCTTGTTCCGCGTCGAAGCTGTAGTGCCGCGTTCGGTGCTGATTATAGACCCGCTGCTGCTGATGCTGATGATGGGCGGCAGCCGTCTGCTGTACCGGCTGTGGAAAGAAAACTTGTTGTACGGCGATTTTCATCTGCGCGGCGAACCGGTGCTGGTTTTGGGCGCAGGCGAAGCGGGCGTGGCGCTGTCCAAAGAACTGGCGCGCAGCAACGACTGGCATCTGGTGGGTTTTCTCGATGACGACTCGAACAAACAGGGTCGTACGCTGAACGGTATAAAAGTATTGGGCAATTTGGAAAGCCTGCCGCAATGGAAACATCGTTTCAGCCTGCAACAAGTCATTATCGCTATGCCTTCCGCCGCCCACCAGAAACGCAAACGCGCCATTGACCTGGCCACCCAGAATGGGGTCAAAGCGTTAACCGTACCGGGTTTCGAAGACTTGTTGAGCGGTCGCGTCGCCATTTCGCAATTGCGCGCGGTGGAGTTGGATGATTTGCTCGGGCGTGATCCTGTGTTATTGGATGATGCCGGGTTGCACCGGCAATTGACCGACAAAGTCGTGCTGGTCACCGGCGCGGGCGGTTCCATCGGTTCCGAGTTGTGCCGCCAGATCGCGCGCTTTGCGCCCGGAAGGCTGGTGCTGTTCGAGGCCAGTGAGTTCGCGCTGTACAACATCGAACAGGAAATGAACAAAAAATTCCCGCAACTGAATATCGTGTATCTGGCGGGCGATGTGCGCGATGCGGTGCGGCTGGATCAAGTGTTTGTGGAATATAAACCCGCCGTGGTGTTTCATGCCGCCGCCTACAAACACGTGCCGCTGATGGAGCGCCACAACACATGGCAAGCTGTGCGCAACAACGTGTTCGGCACGTGGCAGGTGGTGAAATGTTCGCAGAAACACGGTGTGGAAAAGTTCGTGCTGATCTCCACCGATAAAGCGGTGAACCCGACCAACGTGATGGGCACCACCAAACGGCTGGCCGAGATGGTATGCCAGGGCATGCAGCAGGAAAGCGGTACAGGATTAGTTATCGTGCGCTTCGGCAATGTGCTGGGCAGCAATGGCAGCGTGATTCCTAAATTCCATGAACAGATTGCCAACGGCGGACCGATCACGGTCACCCATCCCGAGATCACGCGCTTCTTCATGTCCATCCCCGAAGCCGCACAGTTGGTGATGCAAGCTGGCTGCATGGGTAAAGGCGGTGAAATCTTCGTGCTGGATATGGGCGCGTCGGTGAAGATCGTCGATCTGGCCAAAGACATGATCCGTCTTTCCGGTTTCAGCGAAGACGACATCAAGATCGAATTTACCGGCCTGCGCCCTGGCGAAAAACTGTATGAAGAATTGCTGGCCGACAGCGAACAGACCCTGCCCACGCCGCATCAAAAATTGCGCATCGCGCAGGCGCGCGCAGTCTCCGCCGACGAATTGCAAACTTTGGTGGATTGGGTCAGCCACGATGTGCCACACGCCGACGACGCAGTGCGCGAAGGCTTGCGCCGCTGGGTGCCCGAATACACGCCGACCCCGAACGGGCACTGAACAATTCATCAGATGCTGATTCCTTGCGACAACATGGGATTCGTAGGTCGGGCTTTAGAGATCGGAAGAGCAC
>JAGVNQ010000201.1 GCA_020053195.1 Sideroxydans sp. | reverse complement strand
CACGGTGCAGGTGGTCACGCGCGGCGGCAAGCTGAGCATCACTTGGCAAGGCGACGGTTCTCCGGTATTGATGACCGGCCCGGCTATCTCGGTGTTTGAGGGTGAGATAGATTTGTAAGAATCCTTTGTAGGTCGGGCTTTAGCCCGACTTGTCGGGTTAAAACCCGACCTACAAAAACGTAATTTGAATTAAAGGTAAATCATGAGAGCAGAAGACGTAGCGCAATATTTGTTGGACAACCCGCAGTTTTTTGAAGCCAACGCGGAGATGTTGTCGCAGATCACTTTGCCGCATCCGCACGGCGGGCGCACCATTTCGCTGTCCGAGCGCCAGTTGCTCACGCTGCGCGAGCGGGTGAAAGAGCTGGAGAAAAAATTACACGAGTTGCTGGAGTTCGCCAAAGACAACGATGCGCTGCAACTCAAAGTGCATCAATTCAACTGCGTGCTGTTCGGCGCACAAGACCGCGCCGCGCTGCAAAATCTGGTCACGCAAAACCTGCGCGACATTTTCGCCGTGCCGCATGTGGCTTTGCAACTATGGAAAGACAATGCGCCCAGTTCCGAAGTGTTGTCTTTTGCCGACGAGCATCCGCTGCCGGTGTGCGCGCATCACGCGGTGCACGACACGCTGCCGTGGTTCGGCGAAGCCGCGCCACATCTGCGCTCGTTCGCCTACCTGCCCTTGCGCGCCAGCGGCCAGACCATAGGCATGCTGATTCTCGCCAGCGAAGACAAGCAGCGCTTCTATCCCGAGATGGGCACGCTGTTTCTGCAACGCATCGCGGAGACGCTGGGCAGCGCGTTTCGTTTGCATGTGTGATGCCCGCCGCTGAACCCGTTCCCGCCACCCTGCAAGGCTACCTCGCCTACCTCAACAACGAGCGCGGCTATTCGCCGCTGACCGCCGAGAATTACGCGCGCGACATCCGCCATCTGTTGGAACTCGCCGGAGCAACGCCGCTGCCGGAACTGAAGGCTCACCACATCCGCCGCTACATCGCGCAGTTGCACGGCAGCGGGCTGGGCGGACGTTCGCTGGCGCGCATGCTGTCGGCGTGGCGCGGATTTTTTTCCTACCTGATGCGCGACCACGGCTGCAAATCAAACCCTTGCGTCGGCCTGCGCGCGCCGAAAGCGCCCAAGACTTTGCCGCATGCGCTGTCGCCGGATGAGGCGGTACAATTGGTGGAGATGAAAGTTGAAACGCCGCTGGACGCGCGCGACAAGGCAATGTTCGAGTTGCTTTATTCTTCCGGTTTGCGTCTCGCCGAATTGATTAGTCTTGAGTGCGAAGAAATGAATAGCTATATGTTATCCGGCGAAGTGCGCGTGACCGGCAAAGGCCGCAAGGATAGAGTCGTGCCGCTGGGCAGCCATGCCGTCACGGCGTTGCAAGCATGGCTTGAGGTACGCGACCAGATCGCCAAGCCAGACGAGACGGCGCTGTTCGTCGGCAAAAAAGGCGAGCGTATTTCGCCGCGCACGGTGCAAACGCAACTGCGCAAACGCGGCATTTTGCAAGGCATCGCCAGCGGCGTGCATCCGCATTTGCTGCGCCATTCGTTCGCCACACACGTGCTGCAATCTTCGGGCGACCTGCGCGCGGTGCAGGAGATGTTGGGTCATGCCAGCATCTCCACCACGCAGGTTTATACCCATCTCGATTTCCAATACCTTTCCAAAATTTACGACAGCGCGCACCCGCGTGCCAAGAAAAAACCATGAGCCAAGCCAAACCCAGATCACCTTCCACTCCGCACCGCCAATCGCAAGGCGGCAAGGATTTCCGCAAACGCGTGCAGCGCGACAAACAGCATCCCGACAAGCCCGTTGCACAAAGCGTGGCGCGCGTCGGCGCTGCCAGCGCCACGCCCTGCATCACGCTCAAAGCGGGCCGCGAGAAATCATTGCAACGCCGTCACCCGTGGATATTCTCCGGCGCGGTCGAGTGCATAGACGGCGCGCCGAAGAGCGGAGACACACTGCCGGTGCGCGATGCCGATGGAAAATTTCTGGCGTGGGCGGCGTACAACGCCGATTCGCAAATTTCCGCACGGGTGTGGTCGTGGCAGGAGAAAGAAGTTATCGACAAAACATTTTTTCATCGTCGTATCGCCGCTGCAATTGCAGCGCGCCGCGATCTAGGTTTGCTCCCCTCTCCCGCTAGCGGGAGAGGGGCCGGGGGAGAGGGTGGAGGAGGAACACAAGGAAGCGAACTTGACCACGCCACCCTCTCCCTAACCCTCTCCCGCCAGCGGGAGAGGGAACTGAGCAACGGAGCGCGCCTGATCCACGCCGAGTCCGACAACTTGCCCGGCCTTATCGTCGATCAATACGGCGACGTGCTGGTGCTGCAACTGGGCAGCGCGGGCGCGGAACATTGGCGCGAAACAATTGCCGACATCCTGCAAGAGTTGGTTGCGCCGGTGTGCATCTACGAGCGTTCCGATTCCGACGGACGCGAACTGGAGGGGTTGCCCAAACGCAACGGCGTACTGCGCGGAACGTTGCCGGAACAAGTAGTCGTGGTGGAAAACGGTTTGTCTTTCGCGTTGGATGTAGCCGCCGGTCAGAAGACCGGCTTCTACCTCGACCAGCGCGACAACCGCGCGCTGACCGGCACGCTGGCGCAGGACAAAGATGTGCTCAACTGTTTCTGCTACACCGGCGGCTTCTCGCTGTATGCGCTGCGCGGCGGTGCGAAGTCAGTGCTGTCTATCGACTCGTCGCAGGAAGCGTTGCAACTGGCCGAAGCCAATGTGACATTGAATGGACTCGATTCATCGAAAGCCGAATGGCAGTGCGCCGACGTGTTCGAAGCCCTGCGCAAATTGCGCGACCAGAACAAAAAGTTCAACCTGATCGTGCTCGATCCGCCCAAGTTCGCGCCCACCGCCGCCTTCGCCGAAAAAGCCGCGCGCGCTTACAAGGACATCAACCTGCTCGGCTTCAAATTGCTGCGTCCGGGCGGACTGCTGTTCACCTACTCCTGCTCCGGCGGCATCAGTGACGACTTGTTCCAGAAGATCATCGCGGGCGCGGCGCTGGATGCGGGCGTGGATGCGCAGATCGTGAACAAACTACACGCGGCGGCGGATCACCCGGTACTGCTGAGTTTTCCCGAAGGCGCGTATTTGAAGGGACTGGTGTTGCGCGTGGCGTAGATCGCCTATT
>JAGVNQ010000242.1 GCA_020053195.1 Sideroxydans sp. | reverse complement strand
GCTCATCGCGGTCAACAGCGGCACGCCGCTGCCGAACAAGATGGACAAGGTGCTGGCCATGCGCGCGGTGTTCACGCCTTGGATCAATCTGCCCACCACCGGCAGGCGCAACAGGCGGCGGTGGAAGGCGGCGCGCACGGTTTCCTGTTGCAGCATTTGGCGCGCGGTGTAGGCGGCGGCGATGATGATAAACAGCAAATAAATCCAGGTGGCGGCGAGTACGTCGGTCACCAGAATCAGGCTGCGCGTGAGCCAGGGCAGGGCTTGGTGCGATTGCTGGAACACCGAGATGACTTGTGGCACGACGTAGAACAGCAGGCCGCCGACGATGATGGTGGCGACCACGGTGATGATGGCGGGATAGACGAAGGCGAGGCCGACTTTCTGTTGCAGCGCCTGCTGGTTTTCGCTGTAGGTGGCGAGTTTGTCCATCACGTTGGCCAGTTCGCCCGAGGCTTCGCCCGCTTTGACCAGCGCGCGATGGATTTCGGGAAAGTCGGCGGGGTGTTGCGCCATGGCATGCGCCAGCGTGTTGCCCGCCAGCACGTCGGCGCGCATGGAGGCCAACAGGCTGCGCTGGTAGGGATGGTTGCTCTGCTCGATCAGCACCGACATGGATTGTTCCAGCGGCAAACCCGCTTCGAGCAGAGTAGCGAGCTGGCGCAACAACAAGCTCACATCAGATAGCGAAAGACGGCGGCGCGCAAAGCTGAACTGCTGTTTGCTGCGGCTCTCGTTGACGGTTTCCAGCTCGACCACGAACAGGCCGGAATCGCGCAACTGGTTACGCGCCGCGCGCGCGGAGTCGGCTTCGATCAGACCTTGTTTCGGTTTGCCGTCGGAGTCAACGGCTTGGTAGTGGAAGGCGGCCATAATAAAAATCTTTCACCACAGAGACACAGAGACACAGAGAAAAAATCGGGGAGAATACAGGGGGGCTGTCCGCATGTTTGTGTGTGGTGCTAGTTTGCAGAAACGAACGGCAATGTGGTGGTGAAATGGCATTTCTCTTTGCCTCTGTGTCTCTGTGGTGAAGGTTTGTCCTTTTTCAATCGCGCGTAACACGAATCACTTCTTCCAGCGAAGTTTCTCCGCTCACCACCCAGCGCAGCGCATCATCGCGCAGGCTCAGCATGCCGTGTTGTTGCGCGTATTCGCGCAGTTCTTGTTCGCTTTTGTGGGCGTGGATTTTGCTGCGGAATTTATCGTCCACCATCAGCAATTCGTAAATGCCGGTGCGTCCGCGATAGCCGGTTTGGGTGCAGGCGGGACAGCCGGTGGGGCGGTATAACAGAGCGGGTTTGCCCGCTTTGACCAGCACGTTTAACTCGGTGGCATCGGGCGTGTAGGCTTCCTTGCACGTCGGGCACAGGCGGCGCACCAGACGTTGTGCCAATACGCCGATCAAGCTAGACGATAGCAGGAACGGCTCAACCCCCATGTCGCCCAAGCGCGTCACCGCGCTCACCGAGTCGTTGGTGTGCAAGGTCGCCAATACCAGGTGTCCGGTGAGACTGGACTGCACGGCGATCTGCGCGGTTTCCAGGTCGCGGATTTCGCCGATCATAATCACGTCCGGGTCTTGGCGCAGGATGGCGCGCAGTGCTCTTGCAAAATCCATTTCGATGCGCGGATTGACTTGCGTTTGGCTGATGCCGTCGAGGTCGTATTCCACCGGGTCTTCCACCGTCATCACGTTGGTGACGCTGGCATCAACGCAGGATAGCGCGGCGTACAACGTGGTGGTTTTGCCCGAGCCGGTGGGGCCGGTCACCAGCACAATGCCGTGCGGTTGCGCGATCAGGGTTTCCATCTGCGCCAGCGTGGCTTCGCTCATGCCGAGTTTGGTCAAATTCAAACGACCTGCTTCCTTGTCCAGCAAACGCATCACCACGCGTTCTCCGTGCGCGGTGGGCAGCGTGGAAACGCGCACATCGACCGGACGACCGCCCAGTCGCAACGCGATGCGCCCGTCTTGCGGCAGCCGTTTTTCCGCGATGTCCAACTCGGCCATTACCTTGATGCGCGAAATCAGTGCGGCGTGTAAAGCGCGGTGCGGCTCGACCACATCTTTCAATGTGCCGTCCACGCGGAAGCGCACCACGGAGCGGGTCTCGAAGGGTTCGATGTGAATGTCGGAAGCGTTGTTGCGCACGGCTTGCGACAGCAGCGCGTTAATCATGCGGATTACCGGTGCGTCGTTTTCCGATTCCAGCAAGTCGGCGGTTTTGGGCAGATCGTGAATCAGCGTGGATAAATCCATATCCTGTTCCGCATCGTCCACCAGCATCGCGGCGGACTCGTCCGATTGCGAATACGCATCGGCCAGCAGGCGCTCGAATTCGTCCGCTGTCACCAGTTTGGTTTCGGTGGGCAAGCCGAGCAGGCGGGTGACTTCGGATAACGCCTCAGGCCGCGCATCCAGCCGCGCGATCAGATGCGCGGTGTCGGCAGTGCAGTCAGTCAGCACCACGCCGCGCGCCTTGGCAAACGTGTAAGGCAGCTTGCGCGCGACGCGGCGGTTGATGTTGGGAATCACTTGGCAGTCTCGGGCTGGGCGGATTGTTGCGCGGGCATACCGCCGTCGATCTTGAGCGATGGGTTCATTTCAGGCAACTGCGGGCCGCCCTCGACGTTCATCATGAATTGGGAAGTCAGCTTGGCATCATCCTGTGTTTTACTCATCTGCTCATAGCGCTCGTTGGTCACCGTGGCGTATGAATCTTTGGTCAGCATGATGTGCGGGCGGATGAACACCATCAGGTTGGTTTTGGTGCGCTGGCGCGTGTCGTAGCGGAACAGGCCGCCGAGGAACGGAATGTCGCCCAGCAGCGGTGTTTTGCTTTGCACATCGCTCACCGAATCCTGGATCAACCCGCCCAGCACCGCGATCTGGTTTTTGTCCACCAGCACGCTGGTGTCGATCGAGCGTTTGTTGGTGGTCACGCCCGAGGTGGAAGAAGTCGAAGACGCGAGCACGCTGGAAACTTCCTGATAAATCTGCAAACGCACCGAGCCGCCGTCGAGAATCTGCGGTTTGATTTTCAAGGTCAGACCGACATCCTTGCGTTCAATGGTCTGGAACGGCGTGGCGGTGGTGGCGTTCGAGCCGGTGTTGGAATACGAGCCGGTGATGAACGGCACGTTCTGGCCGACCACGATCTTGGCCTCCTCGTTATCCAGTGTCATCAGGTTGGGCGAAGACAGGATATTGGCGTTGGTATCGGATTCCAGCGCATGCGCCAGCAATCCCAGAGAATCGCCTTTCAAAATGCCGAGGTTAAAGCCTTGTCCTATGGTTCTGTTGGTGGCGGAAGTGATGAGGTTGTTGGTGGTGCCGAGGTTGGTGCCGGCGAACACGGTGTTGCTGCCCTGCGACAGCGCCTGCCACTGTACGCCGAGCTCGGCGGCTTTGTCCGCCGTCACTTCCACGATCAGCGCCTCGACAAACACTTGCGGTTGGCGCACATCCAGCCGTTCGATCACCGCGCGCAAATTGTTGTAGATCGGCTCGGCGGCGGTAATGATGAGCGAATTGGAAGGGACATCGGCCTGCACCATGCCGCCGCCGGTGG
>JAGVNQ010000228.1 GCA_020053195.1 Sideroxydans sp. | reverse complement strand
ATGACCATCGACTTCATCCAAGCGCAGGCCGGCAAGGTCGATGACTTCCTGAACGCCACCGCCTACTGGGAACAAAAACAATCGGCGGCGATCATGGGCGGCGAACTGGACGGTAAAACAAAATCCGAAGCCCGCATCATGATCTACGACAAGGTGCGCCGCGAAATCCTGCTGCACGACGTGCGCCAAATCGAGCCGACCATCAACAGCCAGATCACCGGACGCATCGCCCTCATCAACGGCATGTTTCCGGCAGATCGCGTTCCGACTTTCCGTTATGACACCGAAGAATCGGTCGATCAGGCCAAAATCGTCAAAGTGCTCAACGATGGCGCGACGATGGGCATGGAGATCGACGTGGAATACGCCCACCAGGTGACACAAATCCCCCGCGCCAAAGCTGGCGCAAAGCTGCTCTTAGCTCCCACAGATGCACCCGCCACACCCAACAAACTCAAGCCCGCCGACGCAGCACTGGTGCGCTTGGCCGCACTGGCCAGCGAAGCCAAACAAGCCGACGTAACCGGCATCTACGCTGCCAAACTGGCCGCACTGTCAGCCAACCACGAAGAGGAGCTAACCCAAAAAATCGCCGCGATTGTGGCCGAATCAGGCAGCTTTGATGAGGCGCTGGACAAAATCGCCGCCCTGACCGCAAAGCCAAATAAAGACTGGGTGGATGCGATTGCCAAGGGGATGGCGGCGGCGAATCTGGCGGGGCGGGCGGATGTTGTCGGTAATCAATAATAGGAGAAAGACATGAATTGGTTTGAACTTGGATGGATGTTGGTGTGTTTAATGATATTAGCCTGCGTATTGCTCTACCTCTTCGGCTATGCATTGGATCGAATAACACAAATTTACAGTATGAGCTTGTATGGTTCCAAGGAATCCGCGATTCGTGAATATTCCAATAGTCTGCGCAAGCAAAGCTATTGGTTTCATGGGCGCGACAAAGCTGTAGTTGAAGCTGTTGCAATGGATATGGAACAAGGTCTAAGTTATGCGCGTGCCGATCAGATCAGAGATCAGTATTTACCTCAAACGATAGATCAGAACAAAGATTAGCTATGCCGCCACTGCAATTCGATCAGGCGATTGAGTTCTTTCGCAACAAGATCAAGTTACCCACCTCCGGCTGGACAGACATCTGGCAAGAACAACACAGCCACGCCTTCGTGGTCGCTGGCGCGAATACCGATGCCTTGGTCGAAGACTTTTTCAACGCCATCCAGAAAGCCAAATGGGCAGGCGGCGGCTACGACGAATTCCGCACCAGCTTCGACCAGATCGTAGCCAAGCACGGCTGGGCGCACCACGGCACACCCGGCTGGCGCAGCCGCATCATCTACGACACCAACATAACCCAAGCCTATAACGCTGGCCGTGAAAAGCAGATGATGGACTTGATCGATATTCGCCCTTACGGGGTTTACGATCACACCAGCATTGAACATCCAAGGCTTGAACACAAAGCATGGGATGGCCTGATCCTGCCGCTGGAGGATCCGTGGTGGGATACGCACAGCCCTCAAAACGGTTGGAGATGCAAGTGCAAAAAACGCTCGGTCACCAGATCAGAAGCGAAACAGATGTGGGAGAAGGCCGGAAAGACCGGGCCGGATACCGCGCCGCCGATTGTTTGGGAGGATCGTGTTGTCGGCAAGAACGGCAGCAACCCGCGCACCGTGCGCGTTCCAAAAGGTATTGATCCCGGTTTCGCATACAACCCCGGCAAGGCGTGGCTTAAACCGCACACAGTGCCACCGTTGCAAGGCTACGATGCCGTACTGAAAGAGCGCGGAAAGCCGTGGCCGACTGGATTTAATCCACCACCAGTCTCAAAGCCAACCATAATCCCATCCGATGTGATCTTACCTGCTGGTACTGCGCCAGAAGTGGCGGTTGCGGACTATCTCGACATCTTCGGTGCAGACATGGAAAAAGGTGCTGTGTTCACCGATGCGTCTGGTGTTTCTGTGGCCATAACCAAGGCGCTTTTTCAGGATGGGGCAGGTGACTTCAAGTGGCTGGCTAAACCGGCCAAGGAAGACAGGCTGCGCTACATCAATTTGATGGCGATGACCTTGATTGAACCGGATGAAATATGGTGGGATTGGGTGAAAGACACCAAAGAAAAAGGCCGTTGGCGCTTGAAACGTCGTTACCTGCGCGCATTCGAGGTGGAAGGTACAGGAGAATATGGAATTACCATATTCGAGTGGGGGCGTGATGGATGGAGCGGAGCAACTACCTTTATGGGGTCGCAAGACACAGAAGAAAAGCGCCTCAAGTATTTCAACGATCAACGCAAAGGCAGACTGGTATTTAAGAAGAAATGAAAACGCGGCCTTGTGAGCCGCGTTTATGGTTCGGATATTGTGCAGCAGAGCCGAAGCTCAGTCTGACCTCACCACGGGAAGAACGATATGCCTTTTGAAATGAAATTTCAAGTAAATCATCTGGATCGTGCCTTAGCAGCAGCGCGCCAAGCCATAGCCCAGCCGCAAGAGTTGCTGGGCAGCGTTGGCGAGTCTCTATTGCGCGTGAATCGTGACCGTCACAACGCCGGGCTTGCTCCCGATGGCACGAAATGGAAAGAGTTGTCGCCGATGACCATCGGCACAGCCGTTTGGAAAGCTCAAGGCGATGATTTCAGAAAGTCTAGGCAGTTGAGCCTTGCCATCGCCCAAAAGGTCAAAGCGCGCAGGAGTCGAATTCTCTACGCAACTGGCGATATGCTTAACAGCTTCCACTACCGCGTAGCCGGAAACGCACTGACGTTGGGTTTTGATGGAGCAAGAGAGTCAAAACTTGCTGCATGGCATCACGGCGGAACTAAACCCTACGAAATTTCACCAAAGAAAGCCAAGGCATTGGCGTTTGGTGGTCTGTTCGTTAAGCGAGTAAAGCACCCCGGTTTGCCGGAACGTAGATTGGTTGGGTTTCCAGATTCAGACCGTCGGCTCGCTGCTGATGTTGTTGGTGACTATTTAACCGTGATATTAAATCGCGTTCGTTGATTGAATAAATGGCCTTCAAAGTGGGATTAAATCCGTACCGAAAGAGGTAATTTCTCCCGAATATCTCCCGCAATATCCCCACTTTTTCACCCCAACCATCCGGGAATCAGGATTTTCCTCACAACCCCGACTTTCCCCGTAATCACGGGCTTTTTTAGCTGTTTTTTGTACCTCTCCCCTATCCAGTTTCTCCCCCCTCCCTACTGTTTTCCAGCGGCACGATGAAACTCTCGAACAGGTCGAGGATCAACGCGTCGCTTTGTTCGATGATGTTGTGGACGGCGGGCAAAATCAGCGTGCTGAACACGATGGGACGTTCTCCGTCCGCCATCGACGCTTCGTTGATCTGCTGCACCGTGTCGCGCGCTTTTTCGACGGAATCGACGAACGGCAAAGTGACTTGTATGAACTCGATGCCGTCGAACTGGCTCAACAAACTGCGTCCCAATTTTTCCACCGTGATGGCGGTGCGATCCGAAACAAAAAATGCCGTGCGTTTTTTAGTCATAAAACTTCCTTAAAACAGTTGCCCGCAGATTACGCAGATTACGCAGATTAACTTGGATTAAACCAAAATAATTTATAAGCTGCCACATTCCCTCCCTCTTGCAGGGGGAGGGGTAGGGTGGGGGTAGAAGCGCTATCATTCCTCAACTCTACCCCCATCCCAGCCTTCCCCCTGCAAGGGGGAAGGAGTAGGTTCTCCGGGTTTAATCAGGTTAATCTGTGTAATCTGCGGGCAAAAGTTTTTTGATCTACTTGCGCAGAAACGCTTCAAACTCATCCGCCGGTAGCGGCTTGCTGAAGTAATAGCCCTGCACTTCGTCGCAACCTTGCAGGCGCAGGAAGGCCAGTTGTCCGGCGGTTTCCACGCCTTCGGCGATGGTGTGCATGCCCAGGCTGCTGGCCATGTTGATGATGGCGGTGACGATGGCTTTGTCGTCCGCGTCGTGGGTGATGTCGCGCACGAACGACTGGTCGATTTTTAATTTATACACCTTGAAGCGTTTCAAATAACTGAGCGATGAATAGCCCGTGCCGAAGTCGTCGATGGACAGGCGGATGCCGCATTCGTCCAGTTTGTCCATCACCGCGACGGCGGCTTGCGGGTCGTCCATGGTGACGGCTTCGGTCAGCTCCAGTTCCAGATATTCGTGCGGCAGTTTCACTTCATCCAGAATGTCCGTCACCATTTCCGTCAAATTGGGATGGCGGAACTGGGCGGCGGAAAGGTTCACCGCCATCATCATAGGCGGCAGGCCTTTATCCATCCACTCTTTCAACTGCGCGGCGGCGGTGCGCAACACCCATTCGCCGATCTGGATGATTTGGCCGCTGGCCTCGGCGATGGGGATGAACTCGGCGGGCGAGATCATGCCCAGTTCGGGATGTCGCCAGCGCAGCAACGCTTCCGCGCCGACGATGTGGCCGTCTTGCAGGGTGATTTGCGGCTGGTAGTGCAGCAGCAATTCGTTGCGCGTCAGCGCGTGGCGCAACGCGTTGCCCAACTGCAAGTTGCGCGCGGAATGGGTTTGCATTTCCTGCTTGAAGAAACGGAAATCGTTGTGGTTATCCTGTTTGACGCGGTACATGGCGGTATCGGCTTTTTTCAACAGCGCCTCGAAATCCTCGCCGTCATCGGGATAAATGGCGATACCGATGGAAGAAGTGATAATGAGTTCGTGGCTGTCGATCTGGCAAGGTTGGGAAACGATGCCCAGTAATTTGCTGGCCACGCGCGCCGCACCGTTCTCGTCGTTGCCCGGCAGCACCAGAATAAATTCGTCGCCGCCCAAGCGCGACACCGTGTCTTCATCACGGATGTGGGATTTCAAACGCAGCGCGATTTCCACCAGCAACTGGTCGCCTATGCTGTGCCCCAGCGTATCGTTCACATCTTTGAAATGGTCGAGATCGAGGAACATCACGGCCATTTTTTCGTCGTTGCGTTGCGCCAGACCGAGCGCGAATTTGAAATGTTCGTTCAGCAGGCTGCGGTTGGGCAGGCCGGTCAGCTGGTCGAAATGCGCCAGATTTTGAATGCGCTCTTCGGCCAGCCGTTTATCGGTGATGTTTTCCTTGATCGCCAGATAGTTGGTGATCTTCCCGTCCGCCTGCCGCACCGGAGAAATGATGGCCGACTCGATGTATTCGCTGCCGTCCTTGTGCTGGTTGATGAGTTCGCCGCGCCAGGTTTCGCCGCGCGTCAGATGCGCCCACATATCTTCGTAAACGGATTTCGGGGTTTTGCCGGATTGCAGCATGCGCGGATTCTTGCCGATGGCTTCGTCCAGCGTGTATCCCGTTACCTTGCTGAAGTTTGCGTTGGCGTATTCGATGTTGGCATCCAGATCGGTGATGACGATGGTGTTGGGGCTTTGCTCCACGGCCAGCGACAGTTTGCGCAATTTGTCTTCCGCGCGGTCGCGTTCGGCGATGCGCTGTTCCAGTTGCGCCGTATGCAGTTCGATGGAATGGAACAGCTGAGCATTGTCGGTGGCAATGGCACAGAAGTTGGTCAATGTGCGGCATACGCCCAATTTGTTCGCGCCGATTTCCACTGTCTGCTCCGCACTGGTGACGGTCAACACGCCCAACACTTTATCTCCCACCAACAAGGGCAAGAAGAGTGCCGTGCGCAGGTGGTACGTTTCGGCCATCTGCCGTTCGGCGGCAGAAAGTTCGGCCACCTGCATGTCGGGCAATAACACGAACTCGCGAGTGGTGATCGCCTGCATGACATGCGGATGATCCGTCAGCGGCGGATTGCGCAATGACTCCCGGTAAGAATCCGGCAGCGGCGGCGTGGCAGCCCACAAGCGCATCCTGTCGCCATCCAGCAGATAGATGGCCGAGTATTGCATACGGGTCAATTGAAGGACGGTGTCCGTAGTTGTCTGGAGCAGACTTTTTAAATCGAGTGAAGAAATCAGTTCCTGACTGACCTCCAGTAGCGCCGACATGTTTTCGGATTGCGAATGAATTTGTGCGTCCGCTTGCTGTTGCAGCAACTGGTCCGCGAATCTATCCAGCGCATAACTGATGTCCATACCCATTTCCAGCAGGAGTTTCTGCTCGGCTGTGTCAAAGGCGTTGACTTGACTGGCGTACAGCGTGAGTGCGCCGATAACGCGACCTTTGCGGTGCAAAGGGATAGAGGCCGAGGCTGCCAAGCCGAATTTGGCCGCTTGTTTGTGCCAGGCGGTCGTGGTGGCGGAACGCTGAAAATCCTGGCACCACACCGCTCTATCCTCGCGTACCGACGTTCCGGTCGGGCCATTTCCGCCGGGATTTTTCGCATCGACCGAAACTTGAAGCTCGTGCAGATACTCGATGCCTTCGCCGAAAGAGGCGACGGGTTTTACCGTTTTGCTTTCGCTGTCCAGCAGCCCTATCCAGGCCAGTTTCATACCGCCGAACTGCACCGCATCGCGGCAAATGATGGGAAATAATTCGGCCTCGTTCGTGCTGCGCAAAATAGCCTGATTGCACAGGCTCAACGCTTCGTACAATTTGTCCAGACGCAACAGGGCGGTATGCCAGCGATGCAGCAACAGAAAAAGTAGCGTGCTGGTGATGGCAACAAAAGCCAACCCTTTGAGCATTTCAAAGAATTCGTGGTGCTGCGGATCGGCGACCGAAACGGTCAGCAGGTAGCCCGACAAGACAATCCACAGCACGGCAAATATCGCATAGCGAATAGTGAGTCCGGCGGGGGAATTCTGGTTGAACATGCCGCGAACCTCCGTGTGTGTATTTGTTGTACCGTCCGCATGGGATGAGGCGGCTTGTTGTTGGAGCGTTTTGATTTTCCACTATTTTGTCGCGGGTGGAAATAGCCATTTTGAAGCAGTTGTTGCGCGCGGCAGCTATCGGCTGCAATATCGGGGCAGAATGGATTCCGATATGAGATTCTGCAATCTGGAGAAGCTGATGAAATGGCGCGTGATGCTGGTGGCTCTCTTGCTGTTTGCCGGCTGCGGCAAGCCGCAGGAACAAACTTATCAACCCGTGTTTTCGCAGCACGGCGCGGATGCGCCCGGAGAATTTATCGTCGGCATCCACCCGCTGCACAATCCAAAACGTCTGCTCGAAGTGTATGGCCCCGTGATCGACCAGCTGAATGCCGCCATCCCGCAGGCCCGCTTTGTGCTCGAAGCCTCGCGCAATTACGAAGAATTTGAAAAGAAGCTGTACGCCGGGCATTTCGATTTCGCCATGCCCAACCCTTACCAGACTGTGCGTTCGCTTAAATTCGGCTATCGCGTATTCGGCAAAATGGGCGACGACGAGTTGTTTCGCGGCATCATTCTGGTGCGCAAGGATGGCGGTATCAACAAGGCGACCGATCTCAAGGGTAAGAAGGTTTCCTATCCCGCACCGACCGCGCTGGCGGCGACCATGATGCCGCAGTATTACTTGCACACGCACGGCATCGACGTGAATCGTGACATCGAAAACCTGTACGTGGGTTCGCAGGAATCTTCCATCATGAACGTGTTGCGCGGCCACGTGGCGGCGGGGGCGACGTGGCCGGTGCCGTGGATCACTTTCCAGCAGGAACAGCCTGAAATGGCGGCGCAGCTCGTCGTGAAATGGCAGACCGAAACGTTGCCCAACAACGGCTGGGTGGTGAAAAACGTTGTTGCGCCAGAATTGGCAAGCGAAGTAGGCAGGGTGCTGGTCGGCTTAAACGCCACGGCGGAAGGGCGGGCGATGCTGGCAAAAATGGGCATCACCCATTTCGAACTCGCCACGGACGAAACCTACCAACCGGTTCAGCAGTACCTGAAAGTTTTTTCCGAAACCGTGCGCCAGATTGAGTATTAAGCATGAACTACAAAAACAAAATTGAGCCACGGATGAACACGGATGAAACACGGATAAACCCAGAAAATCCATTAGAGCCGAACCCGCTCCTTCCCCCTTGCAGGGGGAAGGTTGGGATGGGGGTAGAGTCGT
>JAGVNQ010000344.1 GCA_020053195.1 Sideroxydans sp. | reverse complement strand
TTTTTTGTGAGCAACGCAGTATTGCGACAAAACGAAGTTTCAGTGAAGACTAACCTTTAGGTTATGTCGTAACTAAAGTTTGGATTTTTAGAGGTGGCCTGATGGCAAATGCGGCAACGAGGGGAATCTGAATGAAAATCAAAGTTTTGCTGGTGGATGACCACGCGCTTTTCCGCGACGGCATGCGCTATGTGTTGCAGCAACTCGCCGACGAGGTGGAGATTGTCGATACCGGAAATTTCACCGAGGCGCTGAAGTTGATTCACGCGCATCCCGATTTCGATCTGGCGCTGCTGGATCTGAATATGCCGGACAGCGACGGCGTGCCTTCGCTGCAATTGCTGCACCAGCGTTATCCCGATATTCCGCTGGTGGTGGTTTCCGGCTCGGACCAGCGCGACGACATCGAAAATGTGATGGAGCTGGGCGCGATGGGTTTCATTTCCAAAATGTCGCCGAGCAAAGTGATGTTGTCCGCCTTGCGCATGGTGCTGGACGGCGGCGTGTATGTGCCGCCGCAACTTTTGCAGCAAGCCGTTTCCAAGCTGGATATGGGCATGAGCATGAGCGACAAGCGCAGCCAGCGCGCCAGCAAATACGGGCTGACTCCGCGCCAGTTGCAAGTGTTGCAACTGATTGGCGCGGGACTCAGCAACAAGGATATTTCCCTGAAGCTCGATCTGGCCGAAGGCACGGTCAAAATCCACGTGGCTGCTATCTATCAGGCGTTGCATGTCGGCACGCGCGTTGATGCCGTGGCGACCGCGCAGCGTTTCGGCTTCATCGCGCCCGACGAGCTCGCCGACAAAGAGAATTTCAAGGAAGCCTGATGGCGTTGCACGACACACCGCGCGCCACGTTGCCGGAACGCCTGCTCGGCCTGTTGCGCGAATCGCGCTGGCTGTTGCTGGTGGCGGTGGCGCTTTATCTCATCCTCATCCTGTTCGGCTACGACCGCGCCGATCCGGCCTGGTCGCATAGCGCCAGCGAAAACATTACGCGCAATCCCGGCGGTGTGCTCGGCGCGTGGTCGTCCGATATTCTGCTGTATCTGTTCGGCTTCTCCGCCTGGTGGTGGGTCACCCTGATGTTGCAGCGGGTGTGGGCCAGCTACCGCAATCTGCGCGCCGACAGTCTGTTCGAGCAGCGCGCGCTGTGGGTTTCCCTGCTCGGCTTTCTGCTGCTGCTGTTTTCCAGCAGCGCGCTCGAAGCGTTGCGCCTCTACACATGGCAGGTCGCGCTGCCGTTAGCACCCGGTGGCATGTTCGGCGCGGTGCTGGGGCACGCGCTGGCGCATGTGCTGGGGTTCACCGGCGCGACCTTGCTGCTGCTGGTGCTGATGGCGGTGAGCTTCAGTTTTTACACCGGCTTGTCGTGGTTGCGCTTTGTCGATTGGTTGGGCGGTGCGCTGGAATCGTTTTATTTGTGGGCGCTCCGCACCTGGCAGACGCGGCAGGACAAGCGCATGGGCGTGCAGGCCATGCAGCAACGCGACGTGATCGTAGAAGAAGAAAAGAAACGCGTGGAAGATCATTTGCCCATCCACATCGAAATGCCTGTGCTGGAAGTGCCGCGCTCGAAGCGCGTGGAAAAAGAAAAACAAGTCTCGCTGTTCGACGACATGCCCGATTCCGAACTGCCGCCGTTGCATCTGCTGGATCAGGCCACGCAACAAGTCGAAGTTGTCTCCACCGAAACGCTGGAATTCACCTCGCGCCTGATCGAGCGCAAGCTCAAGGATTTTGGCGTGGAAGTCAAAGTGGTGGGTGCGTATCCCGGCCCGGTCATCACGCGTTACGAGATCGACCCCGCCGTCGGCGTGAAGGGCAGCCAGATCACCAATCTGGTGAAAGACCTCGCGCGCGCGCTGTCGGTGGTGAGCATCCGCGTGGTGGAAACCATCCCCGGCAAAGCCTTCATGGCGCTGGAGTTGCCCAACCCGAAACGGCAGATCGTGAAGCTGTCCGAAATTCTCGGTTCGCAAGTGTATGCCGACATGCATTCGCCGCTGACCATCGCCATGGGCAAGGATATTTCCGGCAAACCGGTGGTGGCCGACCTCGGCAAAATGCCGCACGTGCTTGTGGCGGGTACGACGGGTTCGGGCAAGTCCGTGGCGATCAATGCCATGATTTTGAGCCTGTTGTACAAATCCACGCCGCAACAAGTGCGCCTGCTGCTGGTCGATCCCAAGATGCTGGAATTGTCGGTGTATGAAGGTATCCCGCACTTGTTAGCGCCGGTGGTCACCGACATGCGTCAGGCCGCATCCGCGCTCAACTGGGGCGTGCAGGAAATGGACAAGCGCTACAAGCTGATGTCGCATTTCGGTGTGCGCAATATCGCCGGTTTCAACCAGAAATTTCACGAAGCGATCAAAGCGGGCGAACCGCTGACCAACCCGTTCACACTCACCCCGGAAAATCCCGAAGCGCTGGAAGAACTGCCGTTCATCGTGATTTTCATCGACGAGTTGGCCGACCTGATGATGGTGGTCGGCAAAAAAGTGGAAGAACTCATCGCGCGTCTAGCGCAGAAAGCGCGCGCCGCAGGAATCCATTTGGTGCTGGCCACGCAGCGTCCGTCGGTCGATGTGATTACCGGCCTCATCAAAGCCAACGTGCCGACGCGCGTGGCGTTCCAGGTGTCGAGCAAAATCGACTCACGCACCATCCTCGACCAAATGGGTGCGGAAGCGCTGCTGGGGCAGGGCGACATGCTCTACCTGCCGCCGGGCAGCGGCCACCCGCAGCGGGTGCATGGCGCGTTCGTCTCCGATCAGGAAGTACATCGCATCACCGAATATCTCAAAGCGCAAGGCGAACCGAACTACATCGACGGCGTGCTGACTTCGCTGGAAGAACCGGGTGCGGAAGGCGGCGAATTGGACGGCGGCGGCAATGCCGAAGCCGACCCGCTGTATGACCAAGCCGTCGAGATCGTGGTCAAGACGCGCCGTCCCTCCATCTCGCTGGTGCAGCGCCATCTGCGCATAGGCTACAACCGCGCCGCGCGCCTGATCGAGGCGATGGAAAAAGCCGGGTTGGTATCGCCTATGCAGGGTAATGGCAACCGGGAAGTGCTGGCTCCGGCACGATCAGAATAACCAACAACAACCCCTCCCGGCCTCCCCTTGTCAGGGGAGGAGCAGCTCGGCTCCCTCCCTGATAAGGGAGGGCTGGGGTGGGTTAAGAGGCAGAACAAATCTCAGGAATTCAACATGCAGAAGTTAATCTCTTTATTATTTCTTGCACTGCCAATCGCCGCAAACGCCGCCGCCACCGACAGACTCAAGTCTTTCATCTTTGCCACGCATTCCGCGCAAGCCAACTTCACCCAGGAAGTGCAGGACAATAATGGCAAGCGTTTGCAGAGCGCGTCCGGCACCATGCAGTTCGTGCGTCCCGGAAAATTTCGCTGGAGTTATCAAAAGCCATACGAGCAACTCATCGTCGGCGACGGCAAGAAATTCTGGATGTACGACGTTGACCTGAATCAGGTCACGGTGAGGAAGCTGGATGCCGCGTTGGGCAGCAGCCCGGCGGCGCTACTTTCCGGCAGCAACGAAATCGAAAGCGGCTTTGCGTTGAAAAATATCGAAGAGCGCGACGGCCTTGAATGGCTGCAAGCTGTACCGAAATCAAACGAGACCACCTTCGAAAAAATCCTTATGGCATTCAATTCAAAATCGGAACTGGTGGTGATGGAGTTGCACGATACATTCGGCCATCACACCGTGTTGCGTTTCACCGACTTGACGCACAATCCCTCGCTGTCATTGAAACTTTTTCAATTCGTCCCGCCAAAAGGTGCGGACGTATTAGGTGAGTAATGAGCAGTGCTGATCTGTTTGCTCCCAACCAACCTGCCGCGCCGCTGGCCGAACGCCTGCGTCCAAAGCATATTGACGAAGTCATCGGCCAGTCGCATTTGCTGGGCGCGGGCAAGCCGTTGCGCTTGGCGTTCCAGTCCGGAAAATTACATTCGATGATTTTGTGGGGGCCGCCGGGCGTGGGCAAGACCACGCTGGCGCGCTTGATGGCATCAGCTTTCGATGCCGATTTCGTGCCGCTGTCGGCGGTGTTGTCCGGGGTGAAAGACATCCGCGAAGCCATCGCTCAGGCCGAGCAGACTTTGCAGCAGAGCGGTCGCCATACCATCCTGTTCGTGGACGAAGTCCACCGTTTTAACAAGTCGCAGCAGGACGCTTTTCTGCCCTTCGTCGAACAAGGCTTGGTCACTTTCATTGGTGCGACCACCGAGAATCCCTCGTTCGAGTTGAACAACGCATTGCTGTCGCGGGCGCAGGTGTATGTGTTGCAATCGTTGTCGGAAACCGAAATGGCGCAATTGTTCGAGCGCGCGCAGCAGGAAGCCTTGCCCGGCATTGCGTTCGACTCGGCGGCCAAGGAGCGCATCATCGGCTACGCCGACGGCGATGCGCGCCGTTTGCTCAACGTGCTGGAGCAGCTACAAACCGCCGCCGAGGCCGCCAAAATATGCAACATCGACATTACTTTCCTCGACAATACGCTGGCGCAAAAAATGCGCCGTTTCGATAAAGGCGGCGAAGCGTTTTACGACCAGATTTCCGCGCTGCACAAATCGGTGCGCGGCTCCAATCCCGATGCTGCCTTGTACTGGTTCACGCGCATGCTGGACGGTGGAGCCGACCCGCGCTATCTGGCGCGGCGCATCGTGCGCATGGCGTGGGAAGACATCGGTCTCGCCGATCCGCGCGCCATCCAACTCACCAACGATGCCGCCGCCACTTACGAACGCCTCGGCTCGCCCGAAGGCGAATTGGCGCTGGCGCAGGCCGTGCTTTATCTAGCTGTCGCTGCCAAGTCGAATGCGGGGTACGTCGCGTATAATGCCGCCCGCGCTTTCGTCAAGGAAGACGGCTCGCGCGATGTGCCGCTGCACTTGCGCAACGCCCCGACCAAATTGATGAAGCAGTTGGACTACGGCAAAGATTACCGTTACGCGCACGACGAGGCGGGCGGCTATGCCGCAGGCGAAAATTATTTCCCCGACGGCATGCCCGAAGTGAATTTTTACCAGCCCACCGAACGCGGGCTGGAAGCGAAGATTGCGGAGAAGCTGGCGCATTTGCGCGAGTTGGATGCAAAGGCAAAAAAAGAAATAAAAATGTAGGGTGCGTTTACGCACCAGCGCAAATGGTGCGCAAGCGCACCCTACGGTGTTCTCTGTGACAAATTGATTTTGAATTGAGGTTCTCATGTTAGACATACAAACATTACGCAACGACTTGGCCGCAGTGGCTGCACGTTTGGCGACACGCGGTTATGCGTTGGACACCGCGAAGTTCGAGCAACTGGAAGCGGAGCGCAAGACCATTCAGACGCGCACGCAGGAGTTGCAAGCCAAGCGCAATGCGCTGAGCAAGCAGATCGGAGTGTTGGCCGGTTCAATAGCGAGATTGAACGCTACCGAAGAGCATGAACAGGCTGACTTCAATATTCTGCAGATAGAACAAAGCAAGGCGGAAGCCGGTGCGCTGGGCGACGAGCTGAAACAGCTCGAAACCAAGCTGCCGCTGGTGCTGCAAGAGATGGAGGCTTTCCTGTCGGTCATCCCCAACACACCGCACTCGACTGTGCCGGTGGGCAAGTCGGAAGCGGACAACCTCGAAGTGCGCAAAGTCGGCGAGCCGACCAAGTTCTCATTTGAAGTGAAAGATCACGTCAGCATTGGCGAAGGTCTGAACGGATTGGATTTCGACACCGCCACCAAAATCGCCGGTGCGCGCTTCTCGCTGCTGAAAGGCCCGTTGGCGCGCATGCACCGCGCCCTTGCCCAGTTCATGTTGGACACGCACACCGAACAGCACGGCTACACCGAGACCTATGTGCCCTATCTGGTGAATGCGGAGTCGATGCGCGGTACCGGGCAGTTGCCGAAGTTCGAGGAAGATTTGTTTAAAGTGCCGCGCCAGATGGGCGAAAAAGAAGAACACTTTTATCTCATCCCCACCGCCGAAGTCCCCGTGACCAACATGGTGCGCGACACCATCACGCCGCTGGAAAAGCTGCCGCTGAAATACGTGGCACACACGCCGTGCTTCCGCAGCGAAGCCGGTTCGTACGGGCGCGATACGCGCGGCATGATCCGCCAGCACCAGTTCGACAAAGTGGAGTTGGTGCAGATCGTTCATCCCGAAAAGTCCTACGAGATGTTGGAAGAATTGCTCGGCCATGCCGAAATCATTTTGCAGAAACTCGGCCTGCCATATCGCGTGGTCAAGCTATGTACCGGCGACATGGGCTTCTCCGCCGCCACCACTTACGACATCGAGGTATGGCTGCCCGCGCAAAACACCTACCGCGAAATCTCCTCCTGCTCCAACTTCGAAGCCTTCCAGGCGCGCCGCATGCAAGCGCGCTTCCGCAACGCGCAAGGCAAACCGGAACTGCTGCACACGCTGAACGGCTCCGGCCTCGCGGTCGGGCGCACGCTGGTGGCGGTGCTGGAAAACTACCAGCAAGCCGACGGCAGCGTGAAAGTTCCCGAGGTGTTGCGTCCCTATATGGGCGGCATGGCAATCATCTGCGCCAATTGACTCTCCTAGCATCCTCCGCGAAGAGCCACCTCGTGAAGAA
>JAGVNQ010000330.1 GCA_020053195.1 Sideroxydans sp. | reverse complement strand
TTCAGCACCAACCAGCCGCACCAATAACCGATAACTCCTCCCGCGCTTCCCCAAACAGCAAACGCGCGAGCGGTGTTATCAACCTGAAAGAGCATTGCCACTAGAAAAAGTATCTCTACAAAGAGCGCGATCCAGAAAGCTTTGACCAGCGCTTCGGTTCGGTTCGATTTGAGGATCATGTTGCAGTGATGACAAATAAATTCCGTGCGCACCGCCCAGAAAGCGATGCCGCCGCGACAAACAGGACATTTAAAAATTGGTTCCATTTAATCAGGGCGATTTGATTTCTTCAGCCGCGATAATTCCGTGACGAAATTCGATGCAATTTTCACATATCCTCGCATCAAAGCCCTCGAACAACGCCTTCCCTTCAGCGGCAGCTTTGCCGCAAAACGAGCACTGAGTTTTTTCGCCACTCCACGGCAAAGTCAAACCTTGACCGAAAAGCATTTCATGATCCGGCGCTTGCGGCGTATCCGTTTCAACAAGCTTAATACGAACTTCATCGCCCTGTCCGATCTGCGGGGCTTCCCAGAAACACTCTCGTGATTTCGTCGAGTCAGTATGCGTAATTGCATGCAGTCCGATGAACTGGGTATCGTTTTTGTTGAGAAAAGTAACATCAGCAATTAAAGCGATTGCATCTTTGTGACCGATAACATGCAATTTTTTCTCGTTGAGCCAAACTTCATAACAGAGCATTACTTGTCCCCCTCAAAAGTTGCAGTGAACTCAAATAGACAATCATTGGAAATTTTCTAGAAGTTGATGGATGGAGTACCCGTCTCGTGGATTCCGAACATCAGCAGAATGCCGACGACACCATACCAAATTACCGCCGCGAGCAAGAAATAAGCGGCGAATCGCAAAGTTGATATTCCTGCGCCAAGCCATCCCCGCGAATGCACCATATAGATAGGCAGTGCAATAACTATGAGAGCGGGCATTAAGGAACCAATAAAATATTGTCCCAGCCATTTTTCTTCAATACCGTGAGCACGGCCGTCCGCGAACATCCATAAACCAATCGTCGCCAAAAACAGCGTTCTTGCCAGAATGACTACCCCTCTATGTTCAATCATGCCGTGTGGTACAAAACGGGTGAAAAAAAAGTATATCGCGAGAGCCGCCCAAAACAGGAAGGTTGTGTTTCGGACAGAGACCACCTTATAGAAAGCAGCATTCAGTCTGAAGGCGGTTTCAGCCCACTTTGATTTGTCGTTTGTCACATTATCTCCTGCTTCAGATTGCGTTCGCGCATTCGCCAAGCTTCCCAGCCGGATAGACCGCACACCAATAAATAGTAGATCGCGGCGTTAATTATGCTTATCCATGGCACATCGGACAGCGCGTTCCACAAAGTCACAGCTATGACAACGGCGTTCCACAATATGAGCAGCCACACGACAAAGAATACCAGCGCCGTGCCGCTGCGGCGCTGCATCCATTGCCCCAGTCCGGGAATGAGCAGGGAGGAAATGGTTTGCCAGCGCGCTTTGTTGTTGGGGGCCGCTGGCGCGTGCGGTTCGATGGGAGTAGTGGCTGGTGCGGTAATGGGCGCGCTGGATGCAGTATCAAGCGTTGTTATTTGTAGTTTTGCCGCGATGTGTTGCGCGGTTTGGGCGGAGATGGTGAAGCCGGTTAACGATGCGCCATCGCGGAATTCGAAGCGCACGAATGCGCCGAAAGCGTTGAATAGTTTTTGCAGCTTTTGTCGCCGGTTCATTTCGTGCGTTTCCAGCAGGTGCACGCGCAGCACTTCGCGGAGCGGATAGTCGCGCGCCAGCCTGCGATCACGCAGATTTGCCACGTATAGCAACAGACGTTGATTGGTCAGCACGATCCAATGCAGCCCGTTATTGACCCACAACGCCAGCGTTTCTTGCGGCAATTCATCGGGTTGGCACGAACGCCAGAAAGAAGTGTTAATTTGCAGCGCGAGAACAGCATGCTGGTTAAAAATGGCTTCTGTTTCGGGGAGGCTGGCGAAACGCTTAACGTTGCGGCGCGTCAGGAATACTGCCGGCGGAAGTACCAGCAGCAACGCGAGCAGAATGTAAATCAGTATTTCCAGCGAGGGCGTGTGCCCGAGCAGATACAGAAGCAGAAAAATGCTTGCACACACCACCAGCAGCGTCGGCCACAGTAGTTTCAGGATTCCGGCCAGACGGGCTCGCGGCGACAATAGCGGCGTTCCCAGTTGCGAGAGGTCTATCTTCAACGCAGCCAAGACCTGTCTTTTCTCCAGCCTTCGTGCGCGCCACACAAAGCCGAAACCAAGCAAAAAGAACATGATCGCGCCGCCCAAATACCGCTTGTGTTGGTTCTCCAGACGATTGCGCCGGTAGAGTGAGGCCGTCAGTTCAGCTTGAACCTTCATGTCGCCAAAGTTGGCCATATGTTGGCGATCATCTGAGTAGCGTTTGATAGAATAACTTGCGCCGTCCACCATCAATAATTCGTTGCCGCGCCAGCGGATGTCGCGCGGTTCGATGCCGGCGCTCACGGGATAATCCAGTTGGCTGCCATCGGGGAAAATGTCCGAAGCGCGCCCTTTTATCATGCCGTTGGCAAAACGCACGAGGGTAATCAGCGGCGTATTTTTCGTCAGGGTGGAGGGTTTGCCGTGCGAGGACGCGACGATGCCAAGATATTGAAAACCGCCGCAATCGCGATTGAGAGAAATGCGCGATATTTCCGCGAGCGTGTTGCCGTCCAGTTCCACCAAAAACTGCCGGTTGGTATCGGTTGTCCACAACGAATTTTTCACCCACCACAGCCCGTTGGTGAAGCGGTACAAGTTGGGGGCGGTGCGCGCCAAATAATGTCCTTGCGCATCGAACAACGCAACCGCGTGACCGCCGCCGGTCGCGATGGCGACACGCCCGTCGCTGTGAAAGGCATAGTTGATCGCATCGCTGCCGTGACTTAACAGATCGGTCTGCCATTGCGGCTTGAGACGCGATTGGATGGCAGCCGTTTTTGCGTCAAGAAAATAGAGCGTGGCATCGCCGCGCACGTGGGCAACCAATTGCCCGTTAGGGTGCAACACCAGATCGCCGATGCGCCCGCCAACACCGAGCGTCTCACCTTCCACTCGCGCCACCCGATTGCCATCCGCATTCAGATGCCACAGCGCCTTATCAACGCTGAGCCACACCGTTTGATCTGGCAATACCGCCAAGGCAGAAGGTCCCTGAATTTCGGCACTGCGCGTGGTTGCCAGAATCGCGCCAACAACCCAACCAAGTGCTAGCAACATCAATAACACCGCGATGGCTTTATGCATTTTGATCGACATCGTTTCTCCGTTTTGATTTGGTGTTGTAAAACAGACGACGCAGTTTGCTGGTCAAGCCTAAGTCTTACGCGAAGCGCATACTGATAACGAAGGAGTTTTCCGACAATATATTCACGAGAGAACATATCCGTTGTTTGGAAACTTTCCCGAAAGAAGCTCCTCATCATTCAACGCGCGACCTTGCCAGATGACTACTTTTTGCGCACCAGCTCCCATCGCCATTTCACGCAATGCCCGAATTTCAATTTGGGTGAATCCACCTTCGGGATCGCCTAGCGGGTGCAGTACAACCTTTGGCGAGACCGCAAAAATGGAACTGCCCGCCATACGGCGCAGGAACGCTTTCAACAATTGCTCGCCAACCGTAAAGTCGGAAACGAGCGAACGCGGATGGGCGAACGGGTTGGTGATCTCGACTGATGGCATGGTTTTGTGCAAACGCGCTTCTGCGCCAAAGCCGACGTAGCTCGTTTTCGGCGCGCGAGCGATGGCAACCTCCGGGATTTCGGATAGGGTTTCTCCGGTTTTAGCATTGCGCACGGTCAATCGGTGCGGGGATAGCTGAACGTAAAAAACCGGGATGAATGAAGAGAGCATAAGTGGGTATCCGTTGATCTGATTTAGTGGTTCTCGCGGCTGCGTGGGCAGAAAAGACGTGCCCACATTTTCAACACGCCACCTCGTGAAGAAGCGCATCAATAGGCGATCTACCTCATGTACTTGATGGAGATTCCCGTATTTATTGGCTCTGCGCGATGCTGCACTATTGGAAATCCCCCCACAGCGTTTGCAAAGCCGCTATCCCTGCAATCGCGGCGGTTTCGGTGCGCAGCACGCGCGGGCCGAGCAGGATGGGGACGAATCCGGCTTGTTGGGCGAGGTTGGCTTCGTCGGCGGTGAAGCCGCCTTCGGGGCCGATGAGCAGGGTGGCGCGGCCTTGGGGTTTGGATTGGGAGTGCAGGTTGCTCGCGCCGCCGGGGAGCAGGATGAATTTGCTGCCGGGCGCGTGGCGCATTTCGTTGAGCCACGCGCCCAGTTCTTGCGGCGCATGTAATTGCGGCAGCGTATTGCGCCCGCTTTGTTCGCAGGCGGCGACGGTGACATTGCGCCAATGCTCGGTGCGTTTTTCGGCGCGCGTGCCGCTGAGTTTGGCCACGCTACGCTGGGTTTGCACCGGGACGATTTCGGCTGCGCCCAGTTCGGTGGCTTTCTGCACCACCCAGTCCATTTTTTCGCTGCTGCACATGGCTTGCGCCAGCACGATGTGCAGCGCGGATTCGGGTTGTTTCAGAAATGTTTGCAGGTTGCCGAGGGTGACGTGTTTGCCTTGGATGGAATGAATGGTGGCATCCAGTGCGTTGCCTAGCCCGTCGAAAATTTGCACCGCATCACCCACGCGCAGGCGCAACACGCGACTGGCGTGATGGGCGGCTTCGGGCGGCAATTCGAAATTGGTACTCAGGGGCAGCGGCGGCGGGCAGTAGAATCTTGGCGCGGACATGGTGGGCAAAGGGCTGGGGGACGGGCGTGATAATATAATGACCAGAACAATAACCCTAGAAAAACCAATTTGCCACAGAGAACACAGAGGTCACAGAGATGAAACTGCGTTCCCCAACTATTTAGCCATACCGCAAAAAAACATATGCTGCGCGATGAATTCCTGCCGAATTTCTCTGTGTGCTCTGTGTTCTCTGTGGCTAAATAGTTTTTGATATTAATTTCGGGAGTACGAATTTTTGGTCAGTCTGCACCCCCCCTTATGTGATTTCGGCTGGAAAGCGCGCCCGTTCGACTTGTTGGGAGTCGATGGCAAGCGCCACACACTGCAAAGCGCATGCGGCAAAAATGGTTTGTTGGTGATGTTCATCTGCAACCATTGCCCTTACGTGAAATCCATCCGCGAGCGCATCATCCGCGACACGCGCGAACTGCAACAGCACGGCATCAACAGTATCGCCATCATGGCCAATGACCCCGCCGATTATGCGGAAGATTCGTTCGACAACATGAAGCAGATCGCACAGCAGTATGACTATCCTTTCCCTTATGTGTGGGACGAAACACAACAGACTGCCCGCGACTACGGCGCAGTGTGTACGCCGGATTTCTTCGGCTTCAATGCAAATCTGGAATTGCAATATCGCGGGCGGCTGGACGCTTCGCGCAAGGAGGCGGTAGCGGATGCGCCGCGCGATTTGTTCAATGCCATGTTGCAAGTGGCGCAAACAGAACACGGGCCGCGCGAGCAATTCGCCAGCATGGGCTGTTCGATCAAATGGAAGGTTGAAGCGTGAAGATATTGATTTTGGGAGCGGGACAAGTCGGCTCGACCGTGGCGGAAAACCTGGTCGGCGAAGCCAACGACATTACGGTGGTGGATTCGGACGCGGCAAAGCTGGTGCAGTTGCAGGATAGGCTGGATTTGCGCACGGTGGTGGGCAACGCGGCGCACCCTTCGACGCTGGAGCAGGCGGGCATCGCCGATGCCGATATGTTGCTGGCGGTGACGCAAAGCGACGAGGTGAATCTGGTAGCGTGCAAGCTGGCGGCCAGTCTTTACAACACGCCGACGCGCATTGCGCGCATCCGCACCGTCGATTACCTCAAGCGCGAGGAGTTGTTCAACGCGGATAATTTCTGTGTTGATTTTTCCATCTGCCCGGAACAGATTCTGACCGATTACATCACCAAGCTGATCGAGTTCCCCGAGGCGTTGCAGGTGTTGGAATTCGCCGACGGGTTGGTGTCGCTGGTCGCGGTAAAAGCGTTCGAGGGCGGGCCGCTGGTGGGCAAGCCACTGAGTTTTTTGCGCACGCACATGCCGCAAGTCGAGGCGCGCGTGGCGGCGATTTTCCGCCAGGACAGGGCGATCATCCCCGAAGGGACAACCGTCGTGCATGCCGGAGACGAAGTGTTTTTTATCGCGGCTTCCGATCACATCCGCCGCGTGCTGAAAGAAATGCGGCGCATGGATAAACCTTCCAAGCGCGTGATGATCGTCGGCGGCGGCAACATCGGGCGGCGACTGGCGAAAGCGCTGGAGCGCGACTATCAGGTCAAGCTGATTGAATTTAGCAAGAAGGCGTGTCAGACCTTGGCCGCCGAGTTGACCAACACGCTGGTGTTGAACGGCGACGGCACGGATGAAAAGCTGATGCAGCAGGAAAACGTACGGGAAGTGGATGTGTTTTGCGCGCTCACTAACGACGACGAGAACAACATCATGTCGGCGTTGCTGGCCAAACAGGGCGGCGCGCGCAAAGTGCTGTCGCTCATCAACCGCAGCGCTTACGTAGATCTGGTGCAGGGCGGCAAAATCGACATCGCACTGTCTCCGGCGCAAGTGACCATCGGTTCGCTGCTGGCCTACGTGCGCCAGGGCGACGTGGTGGAAGTGCATTCGCTGCGGCGCGGCGCGGCGGAATCGCTGGAGCTGGTGGCGCACGGTGACCGTGATTCGTCACGCGTGGTGGGGCGGCGCATCGACGAAATCGACTTGCCTAAAGGCGCAACCATAGGCGCGCTGGTGCGCGGCAAACAAGTCATCATGGGGCATCACGACATGGTGATCGAAGCGGAAGATCACGTGATCGTTTTTGTGGTCGATAAAAAAATGATGAAAAAAGTCGAGAAGCTGTTCCAGGTTTCTCTCGGGTTTTTCTAAATGGGTCGCGTCTTTACCGTTTTCCACGCGCTGGGCTTGATGCTGGTGGTATTCAGCCTGGCCTATTTGCTGCCCATTGCGACCACTCTGATTTATGGCGATTACACGCTGCTGTGGGTTTTTCTGCTGACCATGGTTTGGACATTTTGCGCCGGGGTGTTGATGTGGATGCTGACGCGACGCTTCAAAGGCGAGTTGTCCATTCGCCATGGCTACCTGCTGGTGGTGGCAATGTGGACGATGATGCCCGCGTTCGGCACGATCCCATTGCTGCTGCTAATTCCCAACCTGTCGTTCACCGATGCGTATTTCGAGACGATTTCCGGCATGACCACGACGGGAGCGACAGTACTGGTCGGACTGGACAGTTTGCCGCCCGCCATCAATCTGTGGCGACATGAATTAAATTGGCTGGGCGGTATGGGAATCATCGTGCTGGCGGTGGCGGTGTTGCCGCTGTTGGGCATCGGCGGGCGGCAGTTATTCAAGGCCGAAACGCCGGGGCCGATGAAAGATTCCGCGCTGACCCCGCGTATCGCCGAAACTGCGCGCAACCTGTGGGTGGTGTATGCGGGCATTACGCTGGCCTGCATCATTTTATTGCGGGTGGTCGGCATGAACTGGTTCGATGCGGTATGCCATGCCTTCTCAGCGCTGAGCCTGGGCGGCTTTTCGACGCACGATGCCAGTGTCGGTTTTTTCAATTCGCCAGCAATAGAGATCGTGCTGATCGTGTTTATGCTGATCGCCTCGATCAACTTCGCCACCCATTTTCTGGTTTGGCGCGGCAAGTCATTCCGGGTTTATTTGCGCGATGCGGAAGCGGTGGCGACAATCATCCTGATCGTTGGAAGCTGTTTTGGGGTGGGATTTTATCTGTGGTGGCAGAACGTTTATCCCGAATTCTGGACAGCGTTGCGCCATGCCAGTTTCAACCTGGTTTCGATGGCGACCGATTGTGGATATGCCAGTGTGGATTTTAACCAGTGGCCGATGTTCGCCCCGCTGTGGATGCTGTTCCTGAGCAGCATCGCGTGCAGTTCCGGCTCGACCGGCGGCGGTATAAAGATGATACGCACGCTGGTGCTGGTGAAGCAGGCCGGACGTGAATTCGTCAAGCTGCTGCATCCGGCGGCGGTCAACCCGATGAAAATCGGCGGTCACGTGGTAGCCAACAATATCGTGTTTGCGGTATTAGGCTTTATCTTCCTGTATTTTATAAGCGTGGCGAGCCTGACCTTCGTATTGCTGATCAGCGGACTGGATTTTATCTCGGCCTTTTCCGCCGTGATCGCCTGCATCAACAACGCGGGGCCCGGATTGAACCAAGTGGGCCCGGCAGGCAACTATCAGGGGCTGACCGATTTCCAGACTTGGGTGTGCGTGGTCGCCATGCTGATCGGTCGGCTGGAGATATTCACGGTGCTGATTCTTTTCACCCCGCAATTCTGGCGGCGATAAACACATTGAGTAGATACAGATAATTGAGGTAGCATCCGCATCCAGAAGAGTTTTTCACTCAGTCTGGTGAGGGCTCCAAATAATAGTAAAGGTGATCAGCGTGAGCGAAAGTCTGACTGGCATCAAAGTTGTGCTCATTGACGATAGCAACACCATACGCCGCAGCGGTGAAATTTTTCTTTCACAAGCTGGGGCCAAAGTGGTGCTGGCGGAAGATGGTTTTGACGGCTTGTCCAAGGTGGTCGATAACAAGCCGGATATCATCTTTGTTGACGTGATGATGCCGCGACTGGATGGCTATCAGACCTGCGCGCTCATCAAGAATCACCGCGACTTTAAAAGTACACCTGTTGTAATGTTGACCAGCAAGGACACTTTGTTTGACCGCGCGCGCGGCAAGCTGGTCGGCTCCGATCAGTATCTGACCAAGCCGTTCAGCAAGAAAAGTTTGATCGAGGCGGTTATTGAACATACCAAACGATATGAGGATATGAATTATGGCAATTAATAAAATTTTGGTCGTTGACGATTCTCCAACCGAGCGTCTCGTTTTGGGGGATTTGCTGGGAAAGAAAGGCTTTCAGGTCGTGTATGCCGAGAGCGGCGAGCAAGGCATCTCTAGCGCCAAATCCGAAATGCCGGATCTCGTGCTGATGGACGTTGTAATGCCCGGCCTCAACGGTTTTCAGGCAACCCGCGCCATTACCCAGGATGAAGCGACCAAACATATTCCTGTCATTATTTGTACCTCCAAGGGGCAAGAAACCGACAAGATTTGGGGAATGCGCCAGGGTGCAAAGGATTACATCACCAAGCCGATCAACGCCGACGAGTTGCTCGGCAAGATCGCCGCACTCGGATAATCCGACCGCATCATGTCCAAGCGCTTCGACCTGCGTGAATTCCAGCAACAACTGCTCACCCGGCTTCAGGAGCAGAAGACCAAAACCGCTCAGATTTCCACGCTCGGCGTGCAGGTCGGTCAGGAAAACTGGCTGGTAGATATGCCGGACATCAGCGAGGTTCTGTCTTTGCCCATGCTTACCCCGGTCCCTTTGACCAAACCGTGGTACTGCGGCATTGCCAACGTGCGCGGCAATCTTTATAGCATTATCGATTTCGGCATTTACACGGGTGGCACCCCAATCCTGCACGAAGGCCAAAGCAGGGTGTTGCTGGTAGGGCAAAAATTCGCTTTCAATGCCGGACTGTTGGTGTCGCGCGTGCTCGGTCTGCGCAACTCCAAGGATTGGAAACCTATCGAGCAAGAGGGTGCGACACTGTTACAGGACGAATTCGGGCAGACGTGGCGAAAGCTGGATGTTCCCGCGCTTCTGGATCAGACAGAGTTTCTGCAAATTGGCATATAGCATTTCCGTATAGCGACCCCGTTTGGGGAGGAGAAATAACATGGCACTTCAACTGAAATCATCCAACACCAAAAAACTCCGTACCGGCAAGGCCGGAGAGGTTGATACTGATTGGCCGGTGATCCGCACCATTATGCCGATCCTGGAATTTGCGATGCCGCTGATCCGGCATTTGCCAGTTGTGCAGCGCTTGAAAATTCTCGGCG
>JAGVNQ010000313.1 GCA_020053195.1 Sideroxydans sp. | reverse complement strand
TGCCCAACATGCTACGTATATAAATATTTGAGGAAGGTTTATGAACGACAAAAATGACAAACTAGATGCGTTACGTGCCGAAGCCGAGGCGCAGGTTGCGCACGTCCCCATTAACTTGGTGAATCCGCAACCGGGCGAGGAGTTGCTGCACAAGTTGCTGCATGAACTTCAGGTGCATCAGGTTGAACTGCAAATGCAAAATGATGCTTTGCGCCAGGCGCAGATCGCCATGGAAGAATCGCGCGACCGTTATGTTGACTTGTACGACTTCGCGCCCATCGCCTATTTCACGCTGACCCGCGACGGCATGATTAACGAACTCAACCTTACCGCCGGGGATTTGCTGGGCGTGGTGCGCAACAAACTGGTTAACCGCCGCTTCGCGCAGTATGTCGCGGCGGAAGACCGGGAGCGCTGGTATCAACATTTCGCCAGCGTGTTGCAGCACGAACAACGGCAACGTTGCGAGCTGACGTTTCAACTGGCGGACGGCTCGCGTTTTCAGGCGCAACTGTATTCGCAAAAGTCGGTCAGTTCGGTAAACTCATCTGCGCTGGATGATGCTTCTTCCGCACCCGCTGAAACCTCGGTGCGAGTCGCCATCATCGAGCAGCCGGGTAAAGCGTAACCACGTATCGGTTAAATGATGTCAGAACATAATGTGATTTTTTCACGCGGAGGCGCGGAGAATTTTGGTGTTCAACTGGTTTTGTTTTTCTCTGCGTCTCCGCGCCTCCGCGTGAAATCTGTTTAGTTCTGTTAGGCAAGGAGGAAATCTTGAGCAAGAAGCTTAATTCTCCCGATTCATTGCGCGCCCTGGCCGAGGCGCAACTCGGCCACACGCCTTCAACCAAAGCGCAAACCCAATCCGCCGAAACGTTATTGCACGAACTGCAAGTCCACCAGATCGAACTCGAAATGCAGAACGAGCAGTTGCGCGCAACGCAGATCGCTTTGGAAGAATCGCGCGACCGTTACCTCGGCTTGTATGAATTTGCGCCGGTCGGTTATCTCACGCTCAATCGCTCGGGGCAGATTGCTGAAATCAATCTCAGCGGCTGCTCGCTGCTCGGCATGGATAGACACAAGCTGCTGCAACGTCGCTTCGACCATTTTGTCAGCGAGCAAGACCGCGACCGCTGGCACTTGTTCTTCATAGACGTTTTGAAAAAGTCGGAAAAATCCGGTATCGAGCTGGCGCTGCAACGCGGCAACGAAACTGTTTTCTACGCTCATCTCGATGGCCTCAGTATGAAGACCAGCGGCCAAACGCACGAGGTGCATCTGGCGCTCACCGACATCAGCGCGATGCGTCTGAACCAACAGTTGCGCGAGAGCGAAGAGCGCATGCGTTTGGCCACCGAGACGGCGCGCGATGCGATCATCATGCTGGAAGCCGAGAGCGGGGCTATCACCGCGTGGAATCCCGCCGCCGTCTCCATGTTCGGTTATTCGCGCGACGAGGCGCTGGGTCGGGAGTTGCACGATTTGCTGACACCACCACGCTTGCGTGAAATGGCGCGCACAGGGCTGGCGCATTTCAGCAAAAGCGGTGAAGGTATGGCGATCAATCAAACACTGGAACTGCCCGCCTTGCACAAAGACGGCACGGAATTTCCCATCGAACTTTCCATGTCCGCCATGCAGATTGACGACAAGTGGTTTGCCACCGGCATCGCGCGCGACATCACGCAACGCAAACAGTCCGAAGAAGCACTGACTCACGCCTTGCTGTTAAACGAGCAGCATCTGGCACTGATGAGAAGCAATCTGCTAGACACGGTGAAGGCGATTGCCACCATCGTGGAAATGCGCGATCCCTATACCGCTGGACATCAAGTGCGCGTGGCCGGATTGGCGGTGGCCATCGCCACACAAATGGGGCTGGGCGAGGATCAGGTGCAAGGCATTCATCTCGCCGGAGTGGTGCATGACCTGGGCAAAATCCAGATTCCGGCGGAAATTTTGAGCAAGCCGGGCAAACTTAACGCCATTGAGTACAGCTATATCAAAACCCATGCGCAAGCCGGGTTCGATATTTTGAGCGGCATCAAATTCCCGTGGCCGATCGCGCAGATGGTGTTGCAGCATCACGAGCGGCTCGACGGCTCGGGTTATCCGCAAGGGCTGAAAGAGGGTGACATATTGCCGGAAGCGCGCATCCTCGCGGTGGCCGACGTGGTCGAAGCCATGTCATCGCACCGCCCTTATCGCCCGGCACTGGGCGTGGAAGCCGCACTGGAAGAAATTGCGCGCGGCAGCGGCCTGCAATATGACCCGACCGTGGTTGCCGCCTGCGTTAAAGTGGTGGGGGACAATGGGATGAAGTTGCCGGATTAAATAATCCGGTTGAACAAGGGCGAATGAATTCGCCCGGGTGCGGTGCAATGTATCGACATGACGGGAGAGCATCTTGGGAAAAAAAAACACTTTGCATCCCCGTTGCGCGCCGCCGCCGAGGCGCAGCTCTGCAATGCGCCCGCGCCCGAATTGCCATCCCGTTCCTCCGAGGAGCTGTTGCACGAGCTGCAAGTTCACCAGATTGAGCTGGAGATGCAAAACGAGGAATTGCGCCGGGCGCAGCTGGTAATCGAGGAATCGCGCGACCGCTTTATCGATCTTTACGATTTCGCCCCGGTAGGTTATCTCACGCTGACCAACAACTTGCTAATCGTTGAGGCCAATTTGACTGCCGCCGCGATGTTTGGTGTGGATAGACGCAAGCTGCTGCGCCGCCGTTTCGCCAATCTGGTCGCCCCACACGACAGCGACCGCCTGCATTTGTCTCTGATCAAGATGGTGCAGCACGGCGCGCAGCAAACTAGCGAGATGCAGCTCGCGCGCGGTGATGGCACGCTATTCCAAGCGCGGCTGAATTTTCGTTACTACGATGAACTTACATTCCGTATCGCGCTCACCGACATCAGCGAAAACAAACGTGCCGAAGCCGAGTTGCGCATCGCCCCGATCACGTTTGATGCGCATGAGGGGATGATTATTACCGACCCCAACGGCATTATTCTGCGCGTGAATCATGCCTTCACCCAACTCACCGGCTACAGCGAACAAGAGGTGATAGGTCAAACCCCGGCCCTGCTTAAATCCGGGCGGCAAGACGCGGCCTTTTACGAGCGTATGTGGGCAGTTCTGAAGCAAAAACATTACTGGCAGGGTGAGATATGGAACCGGCGCAAGAACGGCATGATATACGCCGAATGGTTGACCATTTCCGCCGTCATCACCAACGACGGACGCATCAGTCACTATGTCGGCGCGTTTTCTGAAATCACCAAAAACAAGGAAGCGGAAGCCGAGATTCACCGGCTGGCTTATTACGATGCGCTTACCAAACTGCCCAATCGGCGCTTGTTGTATGACCGGCTGAATCAGGCGTTGGCCGCCAGTTCCCGCCACGAACATTACGCCGCCGTGCTGTTTATGGATCTGGATAATTTCAAGACGCTCAACGACACCCAGGGCCACGATGTCGGCGACCTGCTGCTGACAGAAATCGCGCAGCGCCTGCAAGCGGCGGTGCGCATCGGGGACACTATCGCGCGCTTGGGCGGCGATGAATTTGTGGTGCTGCTTGAAGGTTTGAGTGCCGATGTGCGGGAAGCGGCCGTGCAAACTTTGGCGGTGGGCGAGAAAATTCGCGCACACTTTTCCCATCCCTACCAGCTCCGGGAGCAGGAGTATCACAGCACGGCCAGCATCGGTATCAGCCTGTTCCACAATCAGGACACCACCATCGACGAACTGCTCAAACGTGCCGACCTCGCCATGTATCAGGCCAAGAGCGCCGGGCGCAACAATATACGATTTTTTGATCCCGCCATGCAGGCAACACTCGATGCTCGCAGCGCGCTGGAACTGGATTTATATCAGGCGCTTGACCGGCAACAGTTTCAATTGCACTACCAGCCGCAGGTCAACGGCGCGCGGCGCATCATCGGGGTCGAAGCGTTGTTGCGCTGGCAGCATCCCACGCGCGGCATGGTCAGTCCCGGCGATTTTATCCCCGCCGCCGAAGAAACCGCGCTGATTCTGCCCATCGGCCAATGGGTGCTGGAAACCGCCTGCGCGCAGATTAAAATCTGGGCCGATTCGCCCGCCACGCGAGACTTGAAACTTGCTATCAATGTCAGCGCGCGCCAGTTCCGCCAAAAAGATTTCGTCAAAAAAGTGCAACTCGCGCTCGCCGTTTCCGGTGCCGATCCCAAGTGCTTGAAAATCGAATTGACCGAAAGCCTGGTGCTGGACAATGTGGCCGACACCGTCGCCAAAATGCTCGACCTCAAGGCCGACGGTATCGGTTTTTCCATGGATGATTTTGGCACGGGATATTCATCGCTGTCCTACCTCAAACAGTTGCCGCTGGATCAGCTGAAAATCGACCAATCCTTCGTGCGCAATCTCGCCACCGACCCCAGCGATGCCGCCATCGTGCAAGCCATTATCACTCTGGGAAAAACCTTCGGCCTGCATGTTATCGCCGAAGGGGTGGAAACCGACGCGCAACATGGCTTCCTCGACATGCACGGATGTCATGCTTTTCAGGGGTATTTGTTCGGCAAACCGATGCCGATACGCGAGCTTGATTGTTTGTTGGCAGTTTGAACCTGCGGATTTTGCAGGTGCGAATTCTTTCTCGCATCGCATCAAAAATTCGTGCGAATCCCCATAGCGGATGTAGGTTGGGCAAAGTGCAGCGTGCCCAACATTAACTTTTTCGAAAAGATTTGTTGGGCACGCTACGCTTTGCCCAACCTACCTATCACCCAATATATTTAGGCCGATGGCTATTACCAATACTCGCGCGGTAACTGCCGCGCGATCACTTGTTCCCCCCACAACACCGACATGATGCGCGAGGCTTGCGCGGCATCGCCGCTGGTGAAGAATTGGGCACTGGCCTCTGCGGGAACTCGGGTGGACAGTTCGGTTTCCATGCGCCGCAACAGATGGCGCGCCACGGCTTGGCCGGTATCCACCAGCGTGATGTGTGCGCCCGCCACGTCGCGGATCAGCGGCGCGAGAAACGGGTAATGAGTGCAGCCGAGAATCAGCGTGTCCGCGCCCTGCGCCAATAACGGCGCGGTGTAGCGTTCGATCATCCGGCGCGTTTTCATACTGTGTAATTCGCCGCGCTCGACCTGCACCACCAGACCGGGACAACCTTGGGTGATGATCTTTACATCGCCTGCATATTTTCCCAACAACGCGGCAAAGCGCGCGCTCGCCAGCGTGCCCACCGTCGCCAGCACACCCACCACGCCGCTTTGGGTGGCTGCAACCGCAGGCTTGATCGCCGGTTCCATGCCCACAATCGGCAGCGAATATTTTTCGCGCAAACTATGCACGGCGGCAGCGGTGGCGGTGTTGCAGGCGATGACGATGGCAGAAGCGCCTTGCTCGATCAGAAACCGGGCGAGGGTGTGCGAGCGTTGCTCGATGTAAGCGGGCGTTTTGTCGCCGTAGGGAACGTGGGCGGAATCAGCGATGTAGATCAGGCGTTCGTGCGGCAGGGTGTGGCGAATGTGGTGCAAGACGGAAAGACCGCCTACGCCGGAATCAAAAACGCCGATTGCACCGCTCATAAGTCAAAACCTTTTTGTCCGCAGATTACACAGATTAAACCACGTAAATCCATTAGGCCCGAAACCCCCTCTAACTCCCCCTTATCAGGGGGAGAACCGAGCCGCTCCTCCCCTGATAAGGGGAGGCTGGGAGGGGTTGGGGTTTAAATCTGTTTAATCTGCGAAATCTGCGGATAGTTTTTGATTGTTAATCCACCATCTGATCCCGCAAAAATTCTTCATACGTGCCGTGGTAGTCATTCACGCCCTTGGCCGAAATCTCAATGATGCGCGTGGCCAGCGACGACACGAATTCGCGGTCGTGTGACACGAAAATCAGCGTGCCTTTGAACAAATCAAGCGCGGTATTCAGCGATTCGATGGCTTCCATGTCCATGTGGTTGGTCGGCTCGTCCATCAGCAGCACGTTGTTTTTGGCCAGCATCAGTTTGCCGAACAACATGCGGCCTTTTTCGCCGCCGGACAACACCTTCACCCGCTTCTTCACGTCGTCGCCGGAGAACAGCAAACGCCCCAGCGTGCCGCGCACCACTTGGTCGTCGTCGGTCGGGCCGCGCCAGTCGGTCATCCATTCCATCATCTCTTTGTCTTCGGCGAAGTCGGCGGCGTGATCTTGCGCGTAATAGCCGATCTTGGCTTTTTCCGCCCATTTGATGCTGCCGGTATCCTGCGCGAGGTCGCCCGCGAGACAGCGCAACAGCGTGGTTTTACCGATACCGTTGGGGCCGATGATGGCGACTTTCTCGCCCGCGTCGATGCGGAAATTCACATTGGAAAACAGCATGCGGTCGTAACCCTTGGCCATCTTCTCCACCTCCACCGCAACGCGATGCAGCTTGTCGCGCTCGTCGTAGTCGAAGCGGATGAACGGATATTGGCGGCTGGACGGTTTGAAATCTTCGATCTTGATCTTGTCGATCTGGCGCGCGCGCGACGTGGCCTGTTTGGCCTTGGAAGCGTTGGCCGAGAAGCGCGCCACGAAGGCTTTCAGCTCGGCGACTTTCTCTTTCGCCTTGGCGTTGTCCGAGGCTTGCTGCTCGCGCACTTGCGTCGAAGCCATCATGTAATCGTTGTAGTTGCCCGGATACACGGTGATCTTGCCGAAGTCGAGGTCGGCCATGTGCGTACACACGCTGTTCAAAAAGTGGCGGTCATGCGAGATGATGACCATGGTCGAATTGCGCGCGTTGAGGATGTCTTCCAGCCAACGGATGGTGTTGATGTCCAGGTTGTTGGTCGGCTCGTCCAGCAGCAGAATGTCCGGGTTGGAGAACAGCGCCTGCG
>JAGVNQ010000273.1 GCA_020053195.1 Sideroxydans sp. | reverse complement strand
GGCGACATCACCGGCGGGCCGGGCGGCACTTCCACCACTTTGACTTTCGCGCCCCACACCTTGGCGATTTTCTCGATGGGCTCGCGCACCGATGTGGCGATCTCGTGGCTGCTGCGGTCGCGCTTGTGCTTGTCTTGCAGGTTGACTTGAATGTCACCCTGCTCCGACGCGCTGCGCAAATAATATTGGCGCACCAGCCCGTTGAAGTTGATGGGCGAAGCCGTGCCCGCGTAAGCCTCGTAATCGGTGACTTCCGGCACGGTAGCCAGATACGCGCCGATGTCGCGCATCACCCCGGCGGTCTGCTCCACCGCCGTGCCGCTAGGCATGTCGATCACCACCTGAAACTCCGACTTGTTGTCGAACGGCAGCATCTTCAACACCACCAGTTTGACCACGGTCAGCGACACCGCGAACAGCAATCCGGCCAGAATTCCCAGCCACAATTTGCGCCGCATCGGAATGCCGTGTACGCCATTCAAAAACGGCGACAACAGATTGCGGAAGAAGCGTGCGATTTTCGTGTCGCCTTCGTCTTTCACCACCGCGTGATGCGCGTCGGCCAGTTTGTGCGCCAGCCACGGCGTGACGATGAACGCAATCGCCAGCGAGATCAGCATGCCCATGCTGGCGTTGATCGGAATCGGGCTCATGTACGGCCCCATCAATCCGCTGACGAAGGCCATCGGCAGCAGCGCGGCAATCACGGTGAAAGTGGCGAGAATAGTCGGGCTGCCGACTTCGTCCACCGCCTCGGGGATGATTTCGGACAGCGGTTGATTCGTCGAGAGCTCGCGTCGTCTATGAATATTTTCGACGACGACAATCGCGTCATCCACCAAGATGCCAATCGAGAAAATCAGCGCGAACAGCGACACGCGATTCAGCGTAAAGCCGTAAGCCCACGACGCGAACAGCGTCACCGCCAGCGTCAGCAACACCGCGATACCAACGATCACCGCCTCGCGTCGTCCCAGCGCAAACCACACCAGCAACACCACGGCAAACGTGGCGAAGAACAGTTTCTTGATGAGCTTCATCGCCTTGTCGTTGGCGGTTTCGCCGTAGTTGCGTGTCACCGTCACTTGCACGTCGTCGGGGATCACGCTGCCTTTGAGTTCTTCCACGCGCTGCAACAATTTGTTGGCCACATCCACCGCGTTTTCGCCCGGCTTCTTGGTCACCGCCAGCGTCACCGCGCCGAATTCACCCGTGATCGCAATCGCCTTGTCGCCCGCTGCCGCACCCGTGCCCAGCCACACATAACTCTTGGGCTGATCCGCGCCGTCTTTGATTTCCGCCACGTCGCGCAGGAACACCGGCTTGCCGTCGGTCACGCCGACCACCAGTTGGCTGACTTCGTTCGCATCGCTCAGGAAATTGCCGGTCTGCACCAGCACTTCGCGGTTGTTTTGCACCAAGCTGCCCGCGCTGTGCGAAATGTTGGAGGCCTGCAAGGCGTAACGTACTTCCTGCACCGACAACTGGTGCGCGTTCAACGCTTCCGGGTCGAGCATCACGCGCACCACGCGCGGCGTTGCGCCCAGCGTATCCACCTCGCGCGTACCTTGTACGCGCTTCAGTTCCGACTCAATCGCGTGCGCCACCTGCGTCAGCTCCACCGCCCCGCCGGAGGCTTTTTCGCGCCACAAGGTGATCGCCAGCATCGGCACATCGTCGATGCCTTTGGCCTTGATGATGGGCTGCAACACGCCCAGCGTGGGCGGCAGCCAGTCGGCATTGGAATTGATTACGTCATACAGTTTGACCAGCGATGGCACATGCTGCTCGCCCACTTTGAACTGCACCGAGATCACCGCCATACCCGGCTGCGACACCGAGTAAACGTGATCGACACCGGCGATTTGCGACAACACTTGTTCCGCCGGAGTCGCCACCGTGTTCGCCACATCCTGCGCCGACGCGCCGGGATAGGCGATCAGCACGTTGGCCATGGTGACGTTGATTTGCGGCTCTTCCTCGCGCGGAGTCACCGCGACGGCGAACACGCCCAACAGCATGGCGACCAGCGCCAGCAGCGGGGTCATCTGCGAATGCAGAAAGACCCGCGCGATACGACCCGAGATTCCCATGCTCATTGTTTTCTCTCCGCTGCCAGCATGCCCGCTTTCACCGCTTCACGCGCCACGCGCTCGCCGACATTCAATCCGGCCAGCACTTCGATTTCGTCCTGCGCATTGGCATCGCCCAAGCGCACCTGACGCAGGCGCGGCCAGCCCAGATCGTCCACCACATACACCGCCACCACTTCGCTGCGGCGCAGCACCGCGCTGGTCGGAATCAGCATCTTCTGTTCTTTGCCCACCACGAAATGCGTGCGCACGAACATGCCGGGATAAATGCTGGCTTGATTGGAAGGCATATCCACGCGCACTTGCGTGCTGTGCGTGCGCGCATCGGCGGAAGGCTGCACCGTGACCGAAGCCGCTTTAACCCAGCGCCCCAGCGACGGCACTTCAATTGTCGCGCGCGGGCGGCTGCCGATGTCTTTTAATTTGTGCTGCGGCACATTGGCGATCACGCGCAACTGCGCAGGATCGAAACCTGTCATCAGCGGCTTGCCCACCGTCACCATCTCGCCCATCTCCACCATGCGCGCCGACACCACGCCCGCATATGGCGCGATCACCGAGGTGTAGCTCTGCGCCAGCGCCGACTGCTGCGCGCCCGCTTCGCTGGCGGCGGCCTGCGCCTTTGCCATGTCGTAGTCGGACTTGGCTTTATCCAGCGCCGCCTGGCTGATGAACTTCTGCGCGAACAATTGTTGCGAGCGCTCGTAGTTCAAGCGCGCGTTCTGCAGCGCCGCCTCGGCCTGCGACAACTGCGCCTGGCTGCCCGCCAGCGCCTGGTTCGCCTCGCGTTCGTCAATCCTCAACAGAACCTGGCCGCGACTCACGCGGTCGCCCACGTCGAAATTGATCGCCTTCACCCGCCCCGAAATCTGCGCCGACACCGTTGACTGGTGCGTCGCCTCGACCACGCCGTCCACGCTGTAAGTCTGCTCCACCTCGCGCAACTGCACCGGCGCGGTCGCCAGCGGTTCCGCAGCCTGCGCCGAAGCCGCCAACGCCATAACCAAACCAAACAGCAAACCCGGATTTTGTTTCATAGCTTCACCTCACAAAAGAATATGTTTGCATATTAGCATATTCTAATATGCGTGCCAAGCAGCTGCGGCGGCAGTGTGACATCGCGCGAATGCTTGTCAGTGCCCCAACCAACATTTGAAACGGTCAACTTGATGGCGAGCCAACAAACACGGATCTCCATCAAGTGCATCATGCGGACGCCTATTGACTGGCGTTGCCACGCATCGGCTCTTGGGGATTTGCCTGCTTTCGACCCACGCCATTCCCGTGAATATTGCGTTCTGCGCCCGCCGTTTTGCCGGAAGTACGACCTAAAAACACCATCGTGAACAGCCCAACCACGCTGACGATGAATATGAAAATTGGAAAGAAAAGATTCAACCAGAATACTACCGGGTCGCTGCTGAGATACACCATTTGATTGTTGTGATTTTCGCTTTGACCGCTGGAGATGATTTGATACAAGTACACGCCCAACCCAATCGCTACAGCCAGGACCAGCAGAGCACTCAAGGATTGCATTTTTTGCTTACGCGCTTGATATTCTGCTTCCCCAGCCCGGTAGTGCTGAATGGCTCTCTCGGATTCTTCCAGCCGGTCTAGCCCTGCCAATAACCCTTCGCGTCCTTCTGTTGCGGACAGCTGTCGAGTGTCTTGTCTCAGTTTTTCATATACTGGATTCGGGCTTTGCGGCTTGGCTTCTACTGGCGAGCGTGGCTTGCGCTGATGAAGTCCAAATACGCCAAAATCGGCGGAGGACGCGCAAGTGCGTGCCTGTCTTATGAAGTCTGTGTAATCCGGGCTCAATCCTGTGAAATCGAGTTTGAATGTTTTTGTTTTTCCTGAGCCCTGCTTTACCTTAATTGCCAGCCAATCAAAATTTCCTCGATCATAGACATGTTTTACTGATACCACATCTTTCCAAAGAATCGTGCAAGTTTCTAGAAGACCGTTATATGTAAATCCCTCTTCGTTGACTTCAATTCGCAAATTGGATTGAAATGCCTTGAGCAGCCAAGTTACAGCAGCAAAACTTAACAGCAGAATAATCAAAAGAACAAAAACATATTCAAGCCATGTATGACTTGCGTGGCGTGTGATAAAAAGGACAGATAAAAGAAAAACAACACCCGCACCCGTAAACAGCCCCCAGAAAAGATAAGTAATTTTCCCTGATGTTTTCAAACTGAAAGTTGTTGGCACGAGCATCAATCCTTACTTAAGTTTTTTTAGTGAAAGCAACGTAAGGAGCAGTTGTCCCCCGAACTAAACGCCCAACTGATACGGAATAACTACAAAGGCATGACGAACCGGATCGAAGTCTTTGCTGTTGCGAGTAACCAACGTCAACTGGCGGTTGATCGCCACGGCAGCTTGCATCGCATCCGGCAACTTCCAGCGATGATCGCGGCGCAGAGAGGCGGCCAAATCGGCAACTTCCAGAGTGACGTTGTGGGTTTGAAAGAGGTTGAGGAAATCTTTGGCTTTCGCTTCACTTTCTGGGGCGAATCCTGTGAGCACTTCGGCGCGGGTGATGACTGAGATGGATGATGTCTTGCTTTTTCCAGCAGGAACTGGGTCGCCTGGGGCAGACCGTTGAAATGGTCAATCAAAATGACCGAGTCCAACAGGTAGTGCTTCAACGCTCACCCCACTCGTCGCGCAGCTTCTGCTGAGTAACGAGTCCGTCTTCGCCTTGCCGCATCCCGCTTGTGAGCCGCGCCAATTCCTCGAAGGATTGCCCTCCTTGCTTTTCCGACTTCTCGCGATAAAGTTGCAATGCCCGTCGCACTACCTCTGTCTGTGGAACGTGCTCCAGCTGCGCACGATGGGCGAGCCAGTTCCGCACTTCTGGTTCCAGACTGATGATTGTTCGTTGCATGAATTAACTCCTCTTGCGATGCCAATGACACAGGCATGTTAGCAATCCGAATAGCATTTGCAAACCCAATTCAACGCGAACTGCAACACGTCGCGCATCATCCCTACCAATTTGACAGTACGCGGGTCGCCGATGCGGTAGAACACGCGATTGGCATCTTTGCGCGTGGCGAGTACGCCTTTGTCGCGCAGAAAAGAATATTTCTGCATATTAGTATATTCTAATATGCGATGCCAAGCGGACGGCAAAAAACAGAATGCCGAGCGGGCGAGCATATACCTATGAAGCAAACTACTTGCGGACAAACTTCAGGCCGCCTCTAGTATTCACTCACCCCGTTCACCGGCTTGCCGCGCTCGGCATCCAATTGCGGCTTGAGGTGTTGCGCTTCTTCGAGAAACTGGTTCACCGGTTTGTCGGCGCTCAGGCGCAGCGCCGGAGAATACAAATCGCTGTTGTACAACTCGTCGGCGAAGATGCCGCCTTTCTGGAAATTGACCATCAGCACCAGTCCCATCCCCAGCAGGCCGACCACCACGGCGGACACGGCGATGCGTTTGGGATGGTTGGGGTTGATGGTGAGCAGGTGAAAATACACCATGCCCGCCACGACAAGAATTTCCAGCAGGCTGTCGAATTGGGTCAGCGTGACCAGCGACAGCGCGTAAGCCGCCACCGAGCTGAGCAGCGAAACGGTTTCGATCACCAGCAGCCCGCAGGCAGCGATAAACAGGTGGCGGCCAAAGCGGGTTTGTCCGCCGAACAGGCGGTTAGCCAATGTCCAGCCGCCGCTCCACAGCAACGCCATGCCCAACAAGCCTGCCAGCGCGTTCACGTACAAAATCGCCCCGGCTTTTTCGGTGTCTTCGCCCCATGTGCCAACCAGCGTCAGCAGCACCAATATAATTCCTCCGGCCAACGCGGGCGGCCAGCCTTCCCAGCCGTGGCGGGTGGTGTCGCGCCGCGCATCGGCCACTGCATAATCGGCACAACGCACGCGCAAGCTGGTGTGCCCCAGCCGGAAAACCGTGTCGCCGCCGATCTGCATTTGTTCGCGGCGGCAACCTTGGCAAACCACGCCGTTGTTGCTGTCCAAATCGCGTACTTGCAACCCGCCCTGCCCGTCGTCTTCGATCAGCGCGTGGTGCGGCGAAGCGTGGTGGTCGTCCAGAATGAGGTCGTTGTCGTAAGCGCGCCCGATGCGGATGGGCAACGTTTCCACACGCTGGCGCTGGCGCACTTCGCCGTTGCGCGCCAACACTTCCACAAAATATGGCGCGTTCATGGCTGCACCTCCTTTGCCAGTGAATCAAGGAAGATACGCGCAAGGCGCAGGCCGTTGGGATACGACACACCGACGGCTTCGACCCGGCTTTGCAGCGTCATGCGGCTGGCATCGGTGCTCGCGGTGAGCAGCGTGAAATCGTACAGTTCGGGAAATTTGCGGTAAGCGCGCACACACAATACGGCGCGCATGGGCAGCTTGCCATTATCGACAAATTGTTCAACGCATTGCGACGGAGTCAGGCGCACATCCTTGTGCCAGCCCACCCCCTGGCTTTTGAACTGGCGGCTGGCCAAGCCGCCGAAACGCCACGCGCCCAGCTCATCGCTTTGAATACGTTTGTGCTGGATCGACACATAACCGGTATCCACTTCGCCGGACACAAACAGCGCAGCCTCCATCGCGCAACTCACCTGATCCAGCGTATAAGGTTTGTTGTCCTGCTTGGTGTTCGACCAACCCCAGCAACGCACCTGATCCGATTCCCACACCGGCACTTGATACGGGCTCAATTGCTTGAACGTGAGCGGTGTCGCATCCAGCCTATCGACCATGGAAGCCTGATGCGCCAGCAACTGCTGCCCCACCTCCAGCTTGAAATCTGCCGGCGGATTAGACTGCGCCGCCACCCGCTGCAACAAATCGCGCACGAAGCGCACCGGCACTAAAAAACTCACCAGCTCGCCATCCGTTCGTTTGGAAACGTTCACCCCCGCCACACGCCCTTCGACCGTCACATTCGGCCCGCCACTCATCCCCGCGTTGATCGGCCCGGTGAACATCAACTGCTCGTAAAAACTGCGGCTCACGATGCCGTTATATGCCCCCTCGGAAATGGCGAAACCCAAATCCAGCGGATTGCCCAGCGAATACAAATACTGCCCCTGCTTCAGAGCGGGCAAAGCCTGCGGCACTTTGAAAAACCCGCTGCCGCTGCGATCCACCCGCACCACCGCCAGATCGTGCAACACATCCACCGCCAACAACTCCACCGCCCCGCGCCGACCCGCCGTATCGCGGTACTCGCCCACATAAGTTTCCGGCTCCAACGCCACCTGCGACATCACGTGATAATTGGTCACCACCAAATTACTCGTGCCGATCATAAAACCCGAGCCCACCGACGACTGCGTGCGCCCGCTTTTCAGCAACACCCGCACCTGCAACAAATCCCCCTTCGCCGCCGCATACAAACGCTGCGCGGTAGAAGAAGGCGCGGGCAACTCCACCGCATCATCGGCAGACTGCGCCAGCGCGTTGAAACAAAACAACGACAGCGCAAACAGGAAAAAAGATTTCATGCGGAGCTTTCAAAAATGGCGGGCGGGGGATTATAGCCCGACAGTTTGGGCGCGACTTTGGGGACGAGCGGAGTATTGCCGCGAGGCTCTTTGCAATCCATCGATTTTGCTCCCCTCTCCCGCTGGCGGGAGAGGGGCTGGGGGAGAGGGTGCGCCCCGATTGAAATGGTGCGCAGGCGCATCCTACAAAACCCAACCTCGTGAAGAAGCGCATGAATAGGGCATCTACGCGATATGCCGCACGTAGATCAAGCATTGACGCGCTTCTTCAGGCCATGAATTGCCTGGAGACCAACACGAACGCAATCACTCCCGCACTGATCCAAAAACTGCAACAACTCCCGCAGTAGCGGCTTGCCGAGGTGGAAGATTTTGTCGAGTTTTTAGCGGCGCGTGAATTGCGTTCTGCCGCAGTTGATAGCTTGGGGGAATCATTTGCCGAGCTCGATAAACCGAACCTTCTCCCGCTCACTGACGAAGAGATCGATACCGAGATTCAAGCGGCACGCAAAGAGCGCGCATCCCAGCGCGGATAATATCAAGGGATTCGTATCGTTAATGCTGCTGAGGCGGTGCAACTGATTTCAACTTGGCAAGAATAAAACAGAGCAAACGCGTTTGGTTGGATGTTGTGAACCCGCCCCCTATTGTTACGCAAAGCTAACGTCTCTTTCTGGTCAAATAACAGCCACGCAATTTTCCATTGCATCTGCGAGTCTTAACTTGCCTTCTGCACAACCCGCAAAGCATCCCGCACAACCGGCATCAGCGCCTCATCTCCATTGCGTGCAATATGCTCATGCAGTGCAGCACGCATGCGCGGTTCCCAATTCCGCTGGATGTGTGCGACAACACCCGCCACCGCTTGTTCGCGGTCGGGCATGGCATCGAAGAATGCGCCGATCTGGTTGGCCATTTTGATGAGTTTTTCCGGTTTCATTTCGGGGTTCCTTGCAATCGAGATGGGTGAGTATAAATGGCGCAGCTATTGCCGCGCAGGAAGCCGACCAGTGTGAGGTTGAGTTTGTCGGCGAGGCGCACGGCGGCGGCGGTGGGGGCGGAGACGGCGGCGAGGATGCCGTAGCCCAGTGCGGCGGATTTCTGCACCATCTCGAAGCTGGCGCGGCTGGTGATGAGCAGCGCGCCGCCGGGTGTCTCATTGGCTCGTGCCAGTGCGCCCAGCGTTTTGTCCAGCGCATTATGGCGACCGACATCTTCGCGCACGTGGCTGATGCTGCCGTCTGCCGCGATGCGGCATGCGGCATGCACGGCTCCGGTGGTTTGTTGCAATCGTTGTTGCGCGGGCAAGCGCGACATGCCTTCGTACAGGGCTTGCAGCGGGAAAGGTGCGACCTCCGCCAGCGG
>JAGVNQ010000127.1 GCA_020053195.1 Sideroxydans sp. | reverse complement strand
CCGATCTGCTGCCCGCGAAGTGTTCGCAGAATCCTTGTCTGGATTGAAACAGAAATTCATCCACACTGTGCGTGCCCAGCAGCGGCGGTTCCAGCGTGTAATAAAAATCATTACGGTTGAAATAAGCGAGTGCGGTGTTCACCAGCGCTTCGGGGGGGCTGTTTTGCGCGCGCCATTCTGCGGCGAGTTGGATGGCCTGCGGGTTGTAGCCGCGCGGCAAGGTCAGCGCGCGTTGCAGTTGCAGCGGCGCTTCGTCCGGGTTGGCGCGGTAGGAAAGCAGCGAGGTGGCGTTGTAGCGAGTGCGCGCGTTGACCGGCGTTTTACTCAGTACCTGGAAATCCGCTGTTTGAACTGCGGGGATAGACATTTTGCTCGGCATGTCCAAGGCGAACAGCCACAGCTTGTTGTGCGGCTCCAGCGTCACCGTGTAATCCACCGGGTTGCCTGCATCGGCGAGCGTCGGGAATTGCATGGTGGCGTTGCGTCCGCGCGTCCAAGTCGTGCCGTCGAAATTCCACAGCACCGGTCCGCGCCAATACAACTGGTCGCGTCCCGGCACCTTGTCGTTGAAGGTGACGCGGAACGCCACCGCGTCGGACAGCGACAGCCTGCTCATGCTGCCCGGCGACATGGTGTCGGACAAGCCGCTGCTGGCGTAAGCATCCTGCGGCATACCCCACAGCGGCCCCTGTACGCGCGGGAACAGCACAAACAAAACGAGTGCCAGCGGAATGGCTTGCAGTAATAGGATGGCGGCGATGCGTAGGCGCGGTTTGAAGGCGAGCGCGCCGGTTTGCAAATGCACCCAGGTCGCCATAATGAGCAGCAGCGTGACCAGCATGAACAGCGCGGTGGGGATGCTTTGCGAATAGAAAAAATTGGTGATGATGATGAAGCACGACAGATAGATCAGCACTGTGGCATCGCGCACCGCGCGCAACTCCAGCAGCTTGAGCGCGGCGAGAATAATCAATAGCGCGACCCCGGCCTCGCGCCCGAACAAGGTGCGAAAAGAGATGATGATGGCGATCACGCTGGCGAACGTGACCAAAAGCAACAACCAGCGCGCGGGCAGCGGATTGCCGCTGGCGGTGAGATAAGCGCGCCAAACTAACATCGCCGCCCCCAACGCGCTTGCCCACAACGGCAAATGCTCCGCGTGCGGCGCGCTCACCAGCAGGATGCAGGCGATGAGGCCGTAGGTGAGCGGGGCGGTGAGTTTCATTTGAGCAAACCCGGTTGTCCACGAAAGACACGAAGAGGGGTAAGCAGGCATTTCGCCGTAAGGCGAAAGCTCGCAAAGAACACGAACAGATTCGAAAGATTGGTTTGTGTTTTTCGTGTCTTTCGTGAATTTCGTGGATAAAAAATGGTTTTATGGTTCATGTCTCATTCAATCCAAACAACGCCAGTCTGCGCAAACATTCCGCCCGATGTCCCGGATTATGTTGCGGCGCAATTTCACTGCCCGGCAGACGCAAGCCGTACATCAATCCTTGCGCATCGGCATCCAGCACCCAGCGCGCCAGCAATTCCAGTTTGCGTTCAGGCGCGATGTTGGGCAGTTGCGACCAATCCAGCCACAGCTCGCGTCCCTGCTGCGAAGCGAATTGTTTTACTTGCAGTCCCTGTTCGCGTGCCAGCGCTTTCCACGCGATGCGCGGCATGGCATCGCCCGCCACATAGTTGCGCAGGCCGGAAAAATCTTCATCGCCCGCTGCCAGCATTTTGCCGATACCGTCCTGCGCGGAGGATGCGGGCAACGGTTGCGGTGCGGCGGGCTTGGGATACACCAATCCGCGCACATCGAAATGGATGTAGGTCCACGCGTAAAACAGCCCCAGCGGAAAGTGGGTGTAAAGCGTCAACCGCCCGCTATCCAGCCAGCCGCGTTGCGTAGCCGGAATGGCAAGTTCAACTTGAGTGGAATGCTGCGCGGGCAGGTCGAATACCGTGTGATGCTGCTCGTCGTCGTGCAAATGGATTTGATAACGCGGCAGCGTGCCGGGGTTGTTGAAGTGGAACACGAAACGCGCCGCTTCGCCCGCGAACACCGGTTCGACATAACCCGCCTGAATCTCCAATTGCGCCAGATTGCGGAAGGCATACAACATAGTCATCCCCGCCATGGTGGCGAGCAGAAAAGTCAGCACGTAGCCCAGACTCAAGTTGTAATTGATGTCGCCCAGCAACATCAGCACTAGCACCAATGCAAAACCGAAACCCTGTTTGGACGGCACGATGTAAATGCGGCGCTGGTTGAGCACCAGCGTGCCGGTTTCTACAGAGCGGCGGAACGCCCAGTTGCGGAAGAGTTTTTTGAAAGTGGCGAACACGGAATGTGACAGTTATTTACCGAATAGCAGATCGGTCAAAACATCCCTTGTAATGCCGCGATGTGCGGCTGCATCGCTCAGGATGGATGACAGCGTGTCGATACGCAACGGGTCGTGCAGCGGCACGGTGAGATGATGTTCTTTGGGGAATTGGCAGGTCAATTGTATATGGCTGCCCGCTTGTCGGGTCGGTTGATAGCCGAGTTGTTCCAGAGCCTTGATGAGTTGCGCGCCAGTCAGATTGCGCGGCAGTTTCATACAGCGATTAACTCTTCGCGCGTGAAATGCAGGCGAATGATTTTCGGTGCTTTGTCTTCATCAAAGTGGCAATGCACCGCATCGCGCACTTGCCGGTGCAGGCTTTCGATGTCGTCCGCTTCGGTGAAAATGGACTCGCCCAATGCCCGCGCAGTCAGCCCGCCTTCCGGCGCTTCTTCCACTACAAACATGATTTCATTCATGGCTGGCCTTTCGGTGAGTTATTGCGCATGCATTCTAACACTGCCGACATTACGGAATCGCCACTGCCTCGATCAACTCGCGCGCCAGTTTGTCGCCGTCGGAAATCTGCACATCCTGCACCGATTGCAAACGGTGGCT
>JAGVNQ010000075.1 GCA_020053195.1 Sideroxydans sp. | reverse complement strand
GCCACATCGTTGCTGGCGGGGCCAGCCACGGTCAGGCCGCCCGCCGCGATTGTATTGACACCGGTTCCGGTGGCCGTCACCGTCACATCAATGGTGCAGGAGTTGTTGGCCGGAATCGTGCCGCCCGACAGTGAAATAAATCCACCGCCAGCGTTCGCAGTCACCGTGCCGCCGCAATTGTTCACCACGCCCGGCGTGCTGTGATTCACCATCGCGCCGACGGGGTAGGTGTCGGTAAACGCCGCCGAAGTCATGGCCGCCCCGGTCGAATTGGTCAGCGTGAGCGTCAGCACCGAGGTAGCGTTGGTGTTGATAGTGGCGGGGGCGAAAGCTTTGGTGATGGAAGGTTTGCCGACGGACAGCGTGGCACTGGCCGTACCACCCGTGAGGGCGATGGGGCCGGTGGCCGTTACTGTCCCCGTGGTGTTGACATAGGTTCCCGCAACCGATGCGCGCACGTTGATGGTGATGGTGCAACTGCCGTTAGCGGCGATCGTTGTGCCACTTCGTGAAAGAACCGCTGTTCCGGTCGTCCCGGTCACTGTGCCAACCACACCGCCTGCTGTACAAGTGCTGCTCACTACCGTGCCGTTGTTGAGGATGTTAGCCGGATATGTGTCGCTGAAAGCTACACCCGTCAATGCGGTCACCGTGTTGGGGTTGCTCACTGTCACCGTCATCAGCGAATTGGTGTTTACCGCCACCGCGCTGGGTGAAAAGCTCTTGGTGATGGTGGGCGGGTTCAGCACAGTCAGAGTCGCCGATGCCGAGGCCGTATTGTCGCCCGCGTTGCCGGTGGTTACGCCGCCAATCGGGATGCTGTTGTTATATAGCGAGGGCGAAGCACTGGTGACATTCACAAAAATATCGCAAGTGCCCGGCCCGCCCGCCGGAATAGTACCGCCCGATAACGACACCGAACCCGCGCCCGCCACCGCCGTCAGCGATCCGCCGCAGGTGGTGCTGGCCGAGGGTGTGGAAGCAATCACCACATTCAGCGGGAAGGTGTTGGTCACCGCCACGTTGGTGGCCGCAGCACCGGCGTTATTGTTGCTGAGACGGATGCGGAGTGTTGAAGTACCGTTGGTAATGATGGTCGCTGCCGTAAAGGTGACGGTCGCCGTGGGTGCATTCAGGTTGGTCACCACCAACGTGGAAGTGGCCGCCGCTCCCGTGCCCGCATTGGCGGAAGAGATGGGGCCGGTGCTGTTGACATAGCTGCCCACCACCGCGCTGCTAACGTTTACCGTGACCGTGCAGCTACCGCCCGCCGCCAGGCTGCCGCCGCTGATGCCTAACGTGTTGCCGGATGCCACCCCGCCGGTGCGCGTGGCGGTGGAGCCGCTGGTGCAATTCAACGTCGGGTTGGGCGTGGTGGTGTTGGTTAAGCCCGACGGGTAAGTGTCGGTGAACGACACCCCGGTCAGTGCGGTGGTGCTGTTGGGGTTGCTGATGGTAATGGTCAGCGTGCTGTCCAGATTGATGCGCGTGGAAGCCGGACTGAACGATTTTGTCGCCTGCGGTGCCCCGACCACGGTCAAGCTGGCCGTGTTGCTGCCGCTGCCCGCCACACCGGATTCGTTGGACGACACGCCGCCGCTGGTGTTGGCGTAAATGCCCGCGCTGTTGCTGGTGACATCCACACTGACAGTACAGTTGGCATAGCTGCCCACGCTGCCGCCGGAAAGCTGGACAAAACCCGCCCCCGCTGTGGCGGTAACCACGCCGCCACAGGTGGTGGAGGCGTTTGGTGTGGCCGCCACCACCAGACCGCTGGGGAAGGTATCCACGAAAGCCACCCCGGTGAGGCTGGAAGCCAGACCGTTGTTGATGGTCAACGTTAGCGTGGAGCCGACCCCGGCCAGCACGGGATTGGTACCGAAGGCTTTGCTGATTGAAGGTTTGCCCACCGACAACACGGCGTTGCTGGTTGCACCTGTACCCGCATTGGTAGAAACGGGTGCGCTGGTAGTGTTGCTGTAGTTGCCCGCGCCCGTCGTGGCGACATCCACCGTGATAGTGCAACTACCGCCCACGGCCAAGGTTGCGCCAGTGGCGAGGCCAATTGTATTGCCGCCATTTGCACCACCGGACAATGTACCTGCCACCGAACCTGAAGTGCAGTTAATCGCCGCGTTGGAAGGTGTGGCGTTAATCATCCCGGACGGATAAGTGTCGGTGAAGGTGACCCCGTTCACCGCCGCCGGGTTGCTGGCCGGATTGCTGATGACGATGCGCAACTGCGACACCGAACCGACTTCGATGGTGGAAGGCACGAAAGATTTGCTGATCTCGGCTGGCACCAGCACATAAGCCACGGCGGCAGAACTAGTGGTGGTGTAAGTGTTGCCCGGCAGGGTTTGGCCTTGCAAGGAAATATCCGCCGAGTTGCTCAACGCCGTGCCAGAGGGAATGCCCGCATTGATGGTCACGTCAAACGACAGCGAAACCTGGGGTGGGCCGGGGCTATAAAACGGCAAGTTGCCACCTGTGGATGAATTAGCTCCACTGCCCAAGCGAAACACCACATGCGGTGTACCGCTGGCAATATATTCGGCCTGATCGTCGCCTGTGGCATCGGTCATCGCCCCGGTTCCGCCGCCCGAATAATCGGTCAGGATTTGTAAGCTGCCCGGCACATACGTGGTGTATTGCGGGATGGGGTCGGACAGTTGCAAGTTCACCGCCGTGTCCTGCCCGGTGTTGCTCATGGAGATGGTGTAACGCAGCGTGTCGCCAATCATCAAATCGCCGCCGTTCACGTCAGTGGCGGTTTTGGTCACGTTGGGCGTGACAATTGGGACGTAGAGGTTGGTGACAAAAGCGGCGACATGGGCACCGACCGACTCGCCCGTCGTCGTGAACTTCAGCGAAACGCTGGTTGCTCCATTGGGGATGATGCCGGATGCGATTTGCGCCAGATCCACATCCGTGCCCATGGTATTAACCATTCCCGCAGGATAGGTCGAGGTATTGGGATTGCGACTTTCGTTGGGAACCCCGAGATTGCAGATGGATGAATTGAAAAAGTCGTTGGAGCTGGGGTTGCAGTTATCGTATATCGACACCCCGTTTACCTGGAACTGGTCGCCCGTATAAGTACCGCCCGCAATTCCGTTGTCTCCGTCCCATGCCACCAGCCCGAGACGGCTGACCACCGGCCCGCTCAACGGGGTCAGGATGCCGCTCACATTCATGGTAACGCCTGTCGCGTTATTCACAATTTTGTAGCCGTCGAACACGGTGATGTTATTGAGCAACTCGTTATTGTTGGCGTAAGCCACAATCAGGCTCCAGCCTCCCCAGCGGAAGCTGTTGGCGAAACCGGGTTGGGTCTGAACATTCCCCACCCAGTAAGTGCCGCTGCCCGCTGCACTGACCAGCGCGGTCACATCGGCGAAACCACCATATTCATTGGCCTGCCCACCCACAGCGGTATCCAGTTGATTGGCGGTGACTACGTTGTAGCCGAAACCGGTCGGTGTCTTGAACATCACCTGGCCGATGGCCGCAGAAGCCGATCTGGAACCCCAATACAAACCGGCCCACAACACGGTCGAGCCGGACGGAATCGTCAAGTCGGCGCTGCTTGAATTCAGCGTTGAGGGATCAGTGTCGGCATCATAATCAATCATGGTGCTGTTGCCGTTGTGCGTGCCGCAGGGCGTGCAAACCATCACCGTATTGCCCGTCTGCACCAGATTGCCGTTGGTGTTGGTGGAGTAACGGATGCTGAACGGGCGCGCGGCCGCCTCTGCCGCATTCGGCAATGCGACCAGCGTCAGCGCCATACACAGCGCATACAAGCCTTTTTGGATTTTCACTAGTTTCATCATGTTCATTATTCCAAATCGCCGCGCCCAATATCGGGGACTGCGGCCAAGTTAGATTCCAGCATCCGCTCAAACCGCTTTTACATTTCGGGAGAAGCTGTCTCCCGAATCGTTTTACCTGTTTGATGGGTATCGCTGCGTTCAACCCATCCTATTTATGCGTGACTCTTGATGCGTTGTCACATTTTCAAAACTCACCTTGCCGGGAAGCCAGCAAATACGCCATTCTCCAGCGGGTGCATCACGTAGATGGCCTATTGGCGCGCCTTCCCATCAAGGTGTCTGTTTCATTCCATCATTTTTTTCTTTTTCTGCTTGTTTTTTTGTTTGCCCTTCTTGGCCATCGGCGCTGCCGGGGCAGCGGGTTGAGCTGCGGCGGCAGGCGCGGGTTTTTCCGCTTTCTTTGGCACGTCGCCGCGCACGCCTTCGACGATGATTTCCACGCGACGGTTGGGTTGCAGGCACTTGATCAGCGCGGCGCGATCTTTCTTGTTGGCACGCTGTTTCTCGCAGCCGACCACGGGCTGGGTATCGCCCATGGCTTCGATGGTCATCTGCTCCGCGTTCATGCCTTGCTTGACCAAGTAGTCCTTGACGAAGTCAACGCGGCGTTGCGACAGTTTCTGGTTGTAGTCGCCGCCACCGGTGTCGTTCAGACGGTCGGCATGTCCCACCAATTGGATGCTGTCGATCTGTTTCCAGGTCTTCAACTGTCCGATGATGTCATCCAGTTTCTGCTGCGCGTCGGTCACTAGGCCCAAGTCGAAGTCGAACAGCACAGCGGTAATGAGCGTGTGTTTCTTGATGATGATGGTTTCGCCCTTGACTGGCGGCGGTGCGGGACGGCAGCGCGCTGCATCCACCTGCATTTCGTAGGCGAGATTTTCGGCGATACGCGCAAAGGGTTCGGCGTGTCCCCAGCCCGCTTCCCATTTGTCGTGGCCGGTCCAGATAAGCTGCACTTCCAGCTTGGCGAGTTTGCAGCCGATGCAACTCATGTCGCCGCTTTGTTTGAATTCGTCGGCGATTTGCCACAAGTCGGTACGCACTTTTTCGCTGGCATAAGGATGCGGGGTATCGAAGCCGAGGTATTTGGGATCTGCATCCAGTTTGCTGAGCAGCAGAACGGCTTGCTCCACACTGTCCTGCACGATGCCGGTACGTTCTTGTTCGTGGTATTCGATCAGCGCCATGTCCAACCAGGCGCGCGCCTTGCACAGGGTGTAGTTGTTCGGACCGAGCGGACCGAAGCTGAGTTTGTCCACCTTGCGTTGCAGTTGCTCGATACGTTCCAGATCGGCCGGATCGGTCGGGCGATTACCTTCGGCCTGCGCGGCAAAGCCGGGGATCAGCAGGAGAGCCAAGAGGAATAATTTATACATAGCAATGTTCCTTATTTGGTTCGGGCAAACAGCCCGCCGTTCTTGTCGTTAAGCTTGAGGGTGTCCTGGTCGATCTTCATACGCAGGGTGATATACGGGCCGTGCGCGCGGTAGCCGGCTCCGCTGAAGTCGTTGTCGCTGAAGCCCTTGAAGTTGTAACCCGCCACCAGCCAGGCGTTTTCGATAAATTTGTAACCCACCGATGCGCCCAGACCGTAGCTCAGGTTGCTCGCGCTCCAGCTATGCAGCAGGGAAGTATGCGCGCCCACATCCCAGTCTTCGTTCATGTCGTGGCGCACTTCCACCCCGATAAGGTCGGTGTAGCCGCTGTAGTCGGCACCGTCGATATTGTCGAGCACAAACTTGGAACCGTATTGCAGCGAGGCCTGAGTGGCGGCGGCGACCATCCAGTTGGCATTGTAGTTGTTGACCAGTTTGCGCAGTTGGGTGTTGGCGATCGTGCTGCTGCTGCGCTCGTCGAAGTAGTCCAGCCTGTCCAGCCACACCCAGTCGCTGTCCCACGGACGCGAGGCGTAAGACACACGCAGGTTGAGACTGCGAGTGGCGCTGAAGGAAGACTGCTCGTCGCTGTAGCTCATGCCGGCGGCCATCACGCGGCCTTCGTCGAGGTTGCGCTGGAAGCCGAGCAGATAGTTGAGTTTATCGTCGGAGGAAGACACGCGGCGTTCGATGCGGGTGTTGGCTCCCCACACTTTGTCGTTGTAATTCACCCCCAAGCCGGTGGCGGTGTAGTCGCCGGATTGCGAGCCGTTGGCGGGTGTGGCATTGGGATTGAGCGGCAGCGTGCCGTCGTTGCGCAACGTCTGCGAACGGTCAACGCCCGCATCGGCTTGCCAGAATTCGTTGATCTGCCATTTCTGCGTCATGCCCATGTTAGCGTACATGCGCCCGCTATCCAGCGATTGGTTGTTGCCCAATGAAGCCTGCATCGCGCCACCGGTCCAGGGCTGGGTGACGATACCAACGCGCGCCATGTCAGTGGAAAGTTTTTCGCCGCGCGCATATTCCTGTTCGGCAAACAGTTTGGTTTGTTCGGTCAGCTTGTAATCCGCGCCGAGGTTGATGCGGTCGATGTAGTCGGTGTTGGCCGCTTTGCCCAGACTGGCTTCGCCGCCCGCGCGCAAGGTGAGTTTTTGCGCGAAGGTGTAGCCCGCGCCCCCCATCACTTGTTTGCTGCTGTGCGATGCGCCGAGGCTATCGGTATCTCCGGCATAACGCGCGCCGTAGTAAGTGGTCAGTTCGTCGTACTTGTGGTTCATGCGCGCTTCCACCACGTCGCGCCGGGTGTCGTTCGCGCCCAGCGTGTCCTGGCGATAGATTTGCGCCTGCGCTTCTGCCGTGTCGGAAAGTTTCATGCGCGCATCGCCGCCGATTTTGCGCGTGCCGGTTTCGCTGGAAGCTTGTTGGCCGAGGCCGAATCCGGCCTGCTGTTCGCGCAGGTAAACCTTGCCGTCCAGTTTGTCTTCGTGGTGGCTGACTTCGGCTTTCCATGCGCTGCCGTCCAGCGCCAAACCGGAAAGATCGCGCGAGCTGGTGGCGATTTCGGCCTGCACTTTGGTTTTGTCATCGGCTTGCCAAGTGACATCCACACCGCCCAGATTGCCGCTTGCGCCCTGCGTGCCGTCGCGCACCATGGTCAGGCCGGCTTCGAGTTTATCGCTCGGCTTGAAGCTGGCGCGTCCGCCTGCGGTCAGGTTTTTATCCAGCGGATCTGCAGATTCGTATTCGGCCACCACGAAGATCGGGTTAAAGCTGCTGTCGCGCGCGTAAATCGGCTCTTTGAAGAACACCGTGCCCTTGTTGAAGTCGATGTCGTAATCGAGGTAACGCGACAGGGTTTTGCTGGAAACGACGACGTGCGTCTGGAAACGATCGCGCGTTTCGATGCGCAGCTTGTCGGTGTTTTCTACGATGTTTTTGCGCGACAGTTGGTACAGGCCGGAGGTGCCGTCGCCCTGTATTTCGTCCTTGATATACGCCTGCGTAGTCGAGGTGGCAAAAGCGTTGTAGCCGAATTTGTCGCCGTGGTATTCGGATTTCACACCGTTCACCGTGCGGCTGTAACGCGAAAATTCGGTGACGGTCAGCCCGGTGTTGAAATCGCCGAACAAGGCGTAGAACTGTTTGCGCTCGATTTTCAAATACAGTTTGCTGGAACTGGCCGCGTCGAAATACGGCTGCGAGGCATCGGCGTACAGCGTGTAATACTGGGTCGGGTTGATGCTTTGTTGCAGGCTGGCCAGGCTGGAACCGCCGTCGCCCTGGCGCTTGGCGGTGTCGTAAGCCATGGTCAGCAGGTATTCGCCTTTGACTGTACCCTTGGCGTAGAACGCGAGGCGGTCGCCGTCGAACAGTTCGCTATCCGCCCAGGCTTCCTTGAGCGCGGTCACGTTGCCGGAAAGCTGCTTGTGGGCGAGCGTGCCCTGACCGATACCCACCAGCACCCAGTCGCGTTTCCCCGCTTCCAGCCAAGTTTTGACTTCTTGTTTGTGGTCGGAGCCGAAGGTGAAATTCAGCGCGACTTCGCCCGATTGCGTGGTCGGCGCAAGTTCGATCAGGGCGATACCGTCAGTGCCGATTTCGTAACGCGGTGAACCGTCGATCTTGCCGCCCAGCGGGTCGCGCTGATCGGCTTCCAGACGGTTCATGGATTCGTAGGGGCTGTTGATCCCGAATTCGCCATTCACGCCGCGCCGCATTTTGTAGCCGTCTTTGTCGTAGAAACGCAGCGCGAGAATCGGGCGCGTTTTGCCGTCGGCGATCAGGCGCGAATGCTCGGGCACCATTTCCGCGCGATCCGGCGTGACGGCGTAGTGGACATTGCGGCTTTGCTTCAGCACTTCGTTGCCTTTTTCATCCTTGACGACCAGTTCCAGTTGGTTGTCGCCGTCCTGGATGTGGACACCGCGCCACGTCGCCAGCGCAACGGTGTTGGCCGCGTTGACTTCCGCGCCGTCGTAATACAGCGGGCTGACCGGTTCGCCGTTTAACTTCAGCGTGGCGCGTTGTCCGGGGACGAGTTTCACCGCGATCTTGATGGCTGGCAAAGCGGGCAGGAAAGTTTCCTGCGGATGCAACCATTCCGTGCCGGGCTGGGCGCTTGTCAGCCAAGTGGCATCGTAAGGCAGCTGTTCCACCAACAGATCGCGGCTGTCGGAACCCACCGGTTGGGCGATGGCATCGCCGCTGCTGCGCACGTCGCGCACGCCACGGTCTTGCGCGCCGGGGACATTGGCGCTTTCGTGGTGCGGCACGGGTGCGGGGATCACCGCCGAGGTTTCTGCATCAGCGGCGCTGCCCGCCACTTCGATCAGTGCGCGCGGCACATTGATGCCTTGATTGGTGGTGGGCGCGTTGAAGCGCGCCAGCGCCGCCAGCTTGACCGGATCGGATGATGCTGTTTGCAAGTCCAAGGTGAAGCTGTGTTCCCATGCGCCTTGTTGCGCATCCAGACGCATGATTAATAAACCATCGCCTTTTTCCAGCGCGTCGGTGGCTTGCCCGTCCAGTTGCTGACTGCCATCCACCAGTTGCACGCCTTCCGGCAAGATCAGGGTCGAAGAAGCCCGGCGCACGGCGCTTTCACCGCGCAACTGCACTTTGACATGGATGCGTTCGCCTTCGCGCAGCGCGCTCAGATGGTGATACAGGCGCGTTTCCTTGACGGCTTTTTTCTGCACGTGGAAATCGGCGCGCCACATACTGCCGCCCTGCACGTTGACGAACTGCGAGTAGTTACGTCCGGCGAAACGCGTGTTTTTGTCGCAGGTCATCACTTCGTAATCGTCGGTCAGCGAGTCGGTATCCAGTTGCACCACGTGCGTGCCGGGGCGGATGTTCTCGGCATGCCAGCGGCCATCCTTGTCGGTTAGCGCATAAGTGCCATCTTCCAGCAGAATACGGGCATTTTGCAGGCCGTTTTTATCGTTATCCGTTTTGCCGTCGCACGAGCCGATGATGACGCGCCCCATCAAAATCGCGCGGCTGCGCATCAAGTCTTCGCGCACCATCACGCTGGCGCGCGCGACGTTGGAAGCAATCGCGGTCTGGTTGCCCGATTGCGCGATGTTTTCGGATTTGCCCACTTTTGCGCCGGCGGTGACCTGAACCACATATTTGAGCGTGACTTGGGTGGAAGCAGCGATATCGCCGATGTTGAAGGTGAGCGTGCGACCGTCTGCAGCAATGGTCGGATCGGCCAACACCGCGCCGTTCAAGCGCGCCGATCCCGCCTGATAACGGAAGCCTTGCGGCAGGTGGTCGGCGATGACAACACCCGTGGCGATCAGCACGCTGGTGTTGGCGGCGGTTTCGTTGCCGATGGTCAAGGTGTAAGGCACAAATTCGCCCTCGCCCACGAAAGCTTTGCCCGCTGTTTTGGTGATTTGCAAATCCTGCGCGCTCGGGTCAACCGGGATATGGACGGTCAGTATCGGATCGCCCGCATTCACCGTGAAGGCCGAACCGTAAGAGTCGCCCGCACCCGGCACGCCGCGCACACCCACGCCGACGGTGGTGGTGTTGGGGGTGGCATCCACGGAAGGGAAGGTATAGCCGGACGGGGGTTGTACTTTGAGGATGTAGCTTCCCGGGCTGATCTTGGGGAACCAGTATTGGCCGGATTTCGAGCCGTCGAATATGCCGCCGCATTCGGCGTAGGCCTGACCCGACACCATGGGGTTGGGCGAAACGGTCACACCGTCGTCGCAATAGGTCTTGGCGGTCAGGCCGCTGTTGGCATCCAGCAGCGTGACGATTGCGCCATCCACCGGCAAGCCGTTTTTGGAATCGAACACGATACCGATGGGGTCAACCATGGCCGAGGAGGAAGCCGCTGCTGCCGCCGCGCCGCTGCTGGTGTTGCGCTTGTACAAGGCGTTGATCCGGGTGTCTATGCTGCTCGACAGTTGGCAATTGTTGCTGGTCGCGCTGTTGCGCAGGGTTTTGATCGCGCCAACGAACAAGCCGGTGTTTACCCCGGTTTCGGTGAGCTCCAGCACTTCGCTGTCCGCCGGGTTGGAGCCGGTAATCACCACGGCAATCGTGCCCGATCCTTTGGCCTTGATGTCCTCCACTTCCAGATATACGGTCTGACCTTTGCCGTAGGCCGTAGCGGGAACCAGCGATTGCGTGCTGGCCGCGACACCGCCATCAAGGTCGGAAGAGATGTAAGCCGCTCCCGACACATTGGGGAATCCCGCCAGCGCATCGGCTGAATTGGCGTTGAGTTGGCCGGATGACCAGCACATGGATTTGCCCACCGGCGTTGCAACCCCGCCCGTTCTGGCCGGGGTCATGAAGCGGATAGACACGTCGGTGATCACCGAGACCGCTGCGGTTGCGGTCAGCGGCGCGCCGCCAATTTTGTAACTCGCGGCAACCGCAAGGTCGAGCGTTGTACCGCCCGGTATTGCTGCCAGAGCGAATGATGGCAAGAAACAGAAGACAGCAAGTTGCAGCGCTTTTTTGTGGACGCTAGCTGCGCCCACAAAAAAGCGGGCTGCCCCGGCAAGCCGGGACAACACACGCAATACCCCAACCCCCGCCGGACGAGCCGGACGGGTTTCGAGGAGGGTTTTAGACAAAATCGTCATGAACCCTGATTACTGCACAACCGTGTTGAAGATGATGGACACGGTTTCGCCGGACTTCAACAGTCCGTTGGAAGTGTGCCCAGCATCCGACGGCAGAATGGTGGCGTAGGTGGCCGTGATGACCTGACCTGCGATGTCCAATCCGTCTGCGGTGTTGGTGGTAAAGAAGGCAGAGGTAGCCGCCGCATTGCCGCCGATGTCACGTGCGACGCTGGAAGTGACCTTAAAGCCCGCGTTAGCGGCGCTTTCAGCCGTACCCGCTGCGGTGTCGCAAGTTGCGGCATTGGTCGGTACGACCAAGTTAGCATCATGCGCCAGCGTAGCGGACAAAGTGTCCGACACGGTGGTTAACGTAGCATCAGCAGAACCGCTGTTGGTCACGGCGATGGTCCACTTGGTGATTGCGCCCGGGATGTTTTTCGGGTTAGTCACGCCGTTGGTCGGATCACACACCAGAGTTGCGGTCTTGGTCACAGTCAACGCGGCAGTCACGACGGAGTAAGTGTTGCGATCCGAGTGCTTGGCATCGCTGGCTGCATCGCCCGCTTCGGTACCGGCCACATCAGAGAATACGATGTCAACCGTTCCAACCGTATCGGCACCGGCAGTTGCTGTAATAGCCGCACCCGCCGTACCTACTGTAGCCGCATACACGCCGTTAACACCGGTGAAGTCGCCACGCGCAGTAGCGGTCAGACCAACCAGCGCGATGTCAGAGTCAACACGGTCAGCCGGGATGGAACACACCACATACACGTTAATGCCGGTATCAATTGCCAGTTCGTCGATGAAGGTGGCGGTGTCCTGCGCCGACTGGTAACCCGCTGTCGCGCCACTTTCCGCATATGCGGTACACGCTGTGGCATCGAACTGGTCACCTGCTGCCACCTGGTTTGTGGCCAAGTTAAAGTCCAACGGGCTGTTGGCGTTGTTGGTGACGGTGAAAAGCAGGACTTGAGTTGACGCGCCGGGCACCACGTTAGTAGAGACACCGTTTGCCACGGTCAAGTTGATTTTTTCGTCAACCACAAACGGGGTCGATGATGCGGTCTTGTCGGTTTGCGGCACACCCAATACTTCATACGCCAAAGTGGCCGTGTTGCTGATGCTGGTACCAGCAGCTGTACCGGCAGCCAGCGCGTTTTGCGCCGCACCGAACATCAGGCCGGCAACCAACAACGCCGTCAGCTTGATGTTCGAAGGGCTGCTTCGAGCTTTTGTTTTCATTTCATTCTCCTAAAATACATTAACGATTCAACGTGCAAACTAAAAAACTGAACTACAAAAACGGTTAAGGCGGACCGGGGCCGAAAGGTGGCCCGCGCCCCGCCCACGGGGCGCGTATCCAGGGCGGATCCGTCATGGGTTCGGGCAGGACATAACGGCAACGGCGAGCTGCTATGTGTCTGCGTAAACGGGTTGTGAAAAATTGGGGCATGGTGTTATTTGATGGCCGCGCGGAACGAGATTTCGCCCGATTTACCCACGCCCAAATCGCCTTTGTACGTCCAGCGAATATGGGTGTATTCGGCGGGTAGCGCCGGGCGAGTTTTGCCTTCTTTGGCCTGGATGATGAGTTTGTCGGCAGCGGCGAAGCTCTTGCCACCATCCACCGAGAAGGTGATGGCGGTGTTGTTGCCCCTTGCGCTGTTGGCCACATAGACGCTGCTGTTGGGCACAGGGTTGCTGATAACGATGCGCCCTGCGGGCTTGCCGGTCAGATTTTTGAATCTGGTGGTGTAGATGATTTCGTCGCCCGGAACGGCTTTATCAACCGGCCTGAGCTCCGACACTTTTTTGCCGTTTTTTACGACCATGACTTCGCGCTCGGCAAAGCTGTTCATTTCTACTTCGCCGGGTGCGGCGAAAGCGTTCAGGCTGAACACCGACAGTAAAGCGGCAATGAACAGTACGCGGTGGGGAATCAGTGGGGACATGGCGATCTCCTATCAGTTAATGGTGGCGCGGAAAGTGAACCAAAGTGACATCGGCGCGGTGATGTTGCCCGGGGTAACGGTGACGGTATTGGGCGCGCCGACATTACACGGTGCCGCAACCGTGATGGCGGAACAAAAGGCGGCGTTATCGGCATCCGCCGCATCGGTTTTGGCGACCCCGTTCACCGTCAAGCTGCCGGGCACATAGGTCATGTCGGCAATGATGGGGTCGGTCAGCGCGACATCGTTAATCGCGCCGCCGCCGGTGGCCACGTAATCAACGCGGTAGGTAATCACCGAACCCGTGGTGACTTTGCAACTGGAACCGCTGGATGTTACGCACTGATAGGTGGAGGTTGTGCCGCTCAAAATGCTGCAAACACTGGCACTGCATCCCAACGTGTCCTCGATTTTTGTGATGATTTTGGTCAGTCCGACTGCCGCCGCAGACACCGCTGTGAACGTATTGCGCGCGGAATGGGTAGCATCGCGCAGCGCATCGCCCGCCGCCGTGCCGGCAATGTCGGCGAACGCGATGTCCACTGCGCCGGGATCGTTGGCTGCAGCAGTCTGGATGAGCGCCGCACCGGGCGCGCCGGGTGTTGCCGCATAAACGCCGCCGACACCGGTGAAATTGCCCAACGCGGTGGCGGACAAATCCACCTGCGAAATATCGGCATTGAGCAACGGGGAAGGAATATCGCACACCGCATACACGGTTGCGCTCGCATCGGCCACCAGTTCGTCGATGAACGTGGCAATGTCTTGCGCCGACTGGTAGCCGGGTGTTGCACCGCTCTCGACATATACACCACAAGAGGCGGCATCGAACTGGTCGGCGGGCGAAGCGATCTGAGCAATCGCCAAACTGAAATCCAGCGTGCTGTTGGCGTGGTTGGTGACGGTGAAGGTGGAAACCTGCGCCGTTGCGCCGGGATTGACGTTTAAGTTGCTTCCGCCGCCGACCGTGAGGTTGATTTTTTCATCCACCACAAACGGAGTGGTGCTGGTGGTTTGGCCGCCCGCCCCGCAAAGGTCGCATTCCAGCGTGGCGGTATTGCTGATGGCCGTACCCGCCGCCGTGCCCGCCGCGAAGGCGGACAGCGGCATCGCCGCCAACAGCGCAAACATGCTCGCGGCAACGACAAATCCGCGCGTCCTGCTATGTGGGATGACGCACGGACAACTCACCGTCAATTGGGTAACCTTATGCTTCAACTCTTCTCCAAAACCACTTAATGTAATTTTTGTTTTTTCTTCGCGGAAAAACAGAGGCCATCTATTTTTCCGCCTGTGAAAATGCAAGGCGAAAATACCCCAAGGTTTTTCACGCCAGCATTCTAAGACAACAGAATTGCCGAAAATCTATCCAATTCTTGCAGTTAGGGATTTTTTGCGCGGATTTTCTTAGCCACTTTTCCGCAATGGTTTTTGCAGCGCGGCATCTCGTGCAGATGCCCGCCAATAGGCGATCTACGCGAAGGGGCTTACGGAGATGCCCGTATTTATTGGCTTGGCGAGGAGGAGGGTGTTGACACGAAAACTCAGGCGATCTGAAACGTGACAGAAAGCGCGTAACCGCTGCCGTATTCGCTACGCAGCGGCAGTTCTTCACCGAGCGAGGTATGAATTTTTTTACGCAAGCGGTAAACCAGCATATCCATTTTGCCGGTGACTTCGGGATCGAAATTCTCGCCCAAGCCGAACAGCAGGGACTTTCGCGGCACGGGTTGTTTGTTCTGCGCCAGCAGGTGCAGAAAATCGAATTCTTTTTCGGTCAGCGCGACGATACCTTTACCTTTCAATTCGAGCTGTCGCCCGGCAGTCCGCAACACCCAGGACGGCAGTTCCACATCAACCTTGGGGCGCACGCGGCGGCACAGCGCTTCGATTTGCGCGGCCAGTTCGGGAAATTTAATGGGCTTGGTCAGGTAGCTGTCCGCGCCCAGACGCAAACCCTGAATGCGGTTATCGGTAGTGACGCGCGCGGTCAATACGATCAGGCCGGTTTCCGGGTACAGCTTGCGCAGTTGCGGAATGATGTGGAAGCCGTCCTCGTCGGGCAGGCCGAGGTCGAGCAGCACCATATCGAAATGGCTCTGGGACAAGGCGGCCCACAAATCGGCCGCATTGCCCACGATTTCGATGGTGTAACCCGCCTCCGCCAAAAAATCCGCCACATCCTCGGCGTAGGAACGGTTGTCTTCGGCAAAAATTATTTTAGTCATTAACCTGATCCAGTTTGCCGTTTACGGTTTGGTGGTTAGCTACCCGCCAATCCAGATTCTAAATACACCTACCCGATCAATACTAACCAATTCTCGCTCAATGCCCGTCTCTGCCATCCGAACTCACAGGACTGTCGGGCAACCACACCCTGAATTCCGCGCCACCTTGCGCCAAATTGCGCGCGGAGAGCGAACCGCCGTGCGATTCCACCACCGACTGCGCCAGATGCAGCCCCAGCCCGGAACCCACGGTTTGTCCCGCTTTGCGGCCACGGAAAAATTTGTCGAATATTTGGGACAACTCGTCCGGCGGTATGCCCGGGCCGTTGTCCGCGATCAGGAACTCGACCCCGTTGCCGCGCGCGGGCCGACAACTGAGGCAAATTTCTGTGCCGGGCGGTGTGTGCTTCACCGCATTGTCGGTCAGCACGCGCAACACCAGCCGCATCAAGTCCGGGTCGCATAACACGGAAGCCGGGAGCCCCTCAGCCAGCAGGGTAAAGTGGTGTTCCGCAGACAAGGCGGCAGAGGAATCCAGCGCGTCTTTCAGCAACACTCTGGGCGAGGAAAAACCCAGGTGCAGCTTGCGCCCCATCGTGCCCAGATAATCCTGATTGAGGTAGTCATCCAGCAAGGTGGTCAGACGATCTGCGGCATGCTGAATATTGGTGAAGCGCTTGCGCGTGGCCTCGCTGATGTCGCCCGACGTGCTCGCCAGCCGCTGGATCGCGCCGTCAATGGTGGCCAGCGGCGTGCGGAATTCGTGCGACACCATGGAAATAAAACGCTTCTGTTCTTCCTGCGCCCGATAACGCTCCGAAATGTCGCGGGTGATACCGACCACCTCGGTGGCGTTGCCTTCCGCGTCATGAATGATGCTGACGGCATCTTCCGTCCAGATCGTGGATCCGTCTTTGCGCCGCACTTCCAGCTCCAGCGCGTTTTTTGCCACATTGGGATGCGCGATCATGAAGGCGATGGCTTCCCTGAATTTTTTCAACGAAGCCGGCACCAACGCCTCGTCAAGGGTACGTTCCAGCGATTCCTCCGGCGTAAAACCCGTCATCCGCGTGACCGACGGGCTGACATAGCTGAAGCTCCGTTTGTCGAGGTTGTATTCCCACAACACATCCTGC